>NC_015216.1:1097500-1397500 GCF_000191585.1 Methanobacterium lacus | reverse complement strand
AGGTACTACTTCCCAAAATAAATAAAAAGAAAATGTATGTGATTGATAATTTTTGATCAGATAGTAAAATAGAATATACAAATAATGACAATAATAAAGATAATCCCCCGTACACTATCCATTTGTAGCTACTATCCATGTAATCCCTTGTTCAAATAAATAACGTTATATTATTTTTCCAGATAATAAAGCTTAGGAATCTAAATAAGGGAATATTCATTTTTTGATGATAAAATAACCATGAAAAATACTATTTATCAATTTTAACCATCTTTACTTCAGCATTACAGTATTATAATAAATGTGTTATTGATCATTTGGAACATTTTAATGTTTATAAATACTAAAAGTTGATTTAAAGATTGAGGATATTCAATTAATGGGTGGTTTGATGGTTTCAAATAACGAGATTAAGCAAATTCTATCAGAGAGGCGGCAAGGAATTTTTCGAAATGGATATTTGGTATGTGATACTTGCCAAGGTGTGTATGAGCTAAAGGATGGAGAAAAACCTGATGACTTCAGTGAGGAATGTGAATGTGGAGGTCATTTATCATACACAAGAACTTTAGAACTTGGTGAAGAAGACCCAGATGAGGATTTCTTTGATTCACCTACTTTAAATTGGTTGAGTAAACGTAGAAATATCCTAAAAATTAGAATTGTACTTAGTACAATTACATTTCTATTCATAGGGGCGTTTTTACTTATTATGATATTGATGAAATGATTAATAATGTTGAAGGTTAAGATGAGGATTTATTATATGAGTAACAATAAAATAATTTTTAATATGTTATTTTCTTCAATAATATTATACAACAAATACAGTATGTTATTGGATACTCCAATTAAATATGAGATAAAAGGAAAAATTCTAGTGACTTAATTGTTGATGTTAATTGGTATAATTTTTCTTATGGTTGGTTATATATGAACATCAAAAACTTCAAATATTTCTGTCGGTTAATTGCTGTAAATCTAATGTAATTTAAAATAGCAACGACTGTATACATAATATAACGATTTGTTTGATTAATAATCCTCTAAAAAAAACTTTCTTTACTACCTCATGAATTTGATTAGTAAAATAATAGATATAATTGGTATGAGAATGCCAGATAAACTTATATTATAAATAAAATGAGCAAGAACAATCCAAATAATATTTATAATCCAAATTAAAAAATAGTGAGTTTTTAATGTTGTTTCATTTTTCATTGAGCCTGAACTTTTTATTAAATCTACTAAGTTTCTGATAAATCCATTAAAAAAATAAATCCACAATATTGCACCGGGGATTAATGTAATGAGAGTTAATATGATTTGAAAGTTCAAATTCATGAATACATAAAATCTTGGAATCAAAATTGTTCCTAATATAATTAATGCTATTGAAAAGTAACCCGATAAAATTTTTCTTCTATATTCATCAGGGATCTTATATTTATTTTGACTAATTTTAATCATTTTAACTCCAATTTGGATATAATTCTGTTTCATTTAAATTTATGTTTCTATCACTGCAATGAATGATATAACATCCCCATGATTATTAAAAACAATATATGAAATGAGTTATGAGTTTATCGAAGTTAAAAAAGTTATATACAATTATTTTATGAATATCCTAAAAATAGATCAAACTATAAAAAATTGATCAAGAACTTAAGAAATAATAAATTTAGATGTAATAAATGAAAGCTATACGAAAAACCAAAATTTAAAGAGAATAAATTATAATAATAATATTAACCCTTTTCTGTTAAATTATTATTAAAGTGATATAAAATGAATACAAATTATATGGTACTGTCAATTTTGGGTTTAACTTTTATAGTTTACAATAGTATTAGACTTAAAAAATATGGTCAATCAGGTAATATGCGAGCATTTATAATATATATCGTATTTGGTTTTATTCTGATCATAACCTCAGTATGGGGTTCTATTTTTTTATCATAGGTTAAAAAATCCAAAGATGTTCCTATCCAAGAACTAATAAATCGATAAATGATCAGACAACACACTGTTATTAAATAACATCTTGTTATTTTTAATATAGATACGAATTTAAAACTTTGAAGTTAAATTGAGGTTCATCATATTTCTATTCAGCTCTCAGAACGTATCACAGTTAAGTTTGCAGCGAATACAGTGGTTAAGAACTGTAAAAATGGTGATATGAATATCATGAGAATTATCCAACCTATGAAACTTGCAACAGGATCGTAGAGTATCATGGGAAGGCCAAAATGGGCCATGTCCGCTGTAGGTCCCCAAATCATTGGAATTATTCTGCCCCATGCAATTATCATCATTAGAAATGTAAATCCTGAAGTTATTAGTGAATATTTAAATATTTTATTTAAAAGTGTTTTAACACTTAAATCTGGACTGTACAGTCGTTTTGAAACGTACCATCCCACTGGAAATCCTAACAGTATTGAAAAGAAGGGCACAGTCATTCCTAACGGCCCTAAACATATTAGATCTACTATTATGTAAATAATGAAAGCTTTTTTAAAATTCAAATTCCATAACCAGTCCATTTATATTTCACCCAGTATACAGTGTATGGATTGAATTGTGTACATAAATTTATATAGCTTTCTATTTCATTGTAACATTCCCTATTTTTTATTATCTTGGATGATTGGCTTTGATGAAGTTAATTATTTCCCTACGAACATCATCTGGCAGACCTCTAAATGGTCTGGGCTTCATGGTTCCAAAGTAGATATCCTCGAACACTAGTCCCTCAAATTCCACTGCATGATCGTACCTTGGAATTAGGTGCCAGTGAACATGGGGATCAGGTGTTTCTTTAAGGTAGGATGCATTCATAAGCGATCCCCAGTTGAACAGGGTAACATCAAAACATTTCTTAAGGGTTTCTTCCATTTCTCTGACTAACTCTCCAAAATCAAGCCATTCCTCCCTTGTGAGTCCTGAAAGATCAGATTCGTGCCTGTTTAAGGCCACCACACATGTTCCAATATTGCTCTGCTGTGGAGCTAGAAAAATTATCCAGTGTGTAGTTTCCATTATGAAATCGCCAAAATCGTACTTCTCAAGTTTTTTGCAGTATGAACAATCCAAACACCCATTCCCCCATAAAATACATAATGTAATTCATAACTTCAATACTTTTTTGTACACACTACCATAAATAATTCAATCATGAAATTTAGTTTATACAACTAAACTGCAGAGTTCTAAACTACTCCACTACTTGTATTTCCATATCCAATGGATGGGGGTCATGTTTAACACTAATTTAAATATTATTTCATCCAGATAATTCAATGTAAATAATTGGTTTAAATTTGAACATTTGCTTAAAAGTTTGCTATGAAACATGAAACTTTTTGAAAAGGGGTAATTTTTTGTGATGAACAATTTTAAACTACAATCTATATCAATACTCTTGGTACTGTTGTTATTTTTCAGTCTGCTTTCATTCGGTATTTTATTCCAAATATTGAGTTTAATTCTGTTTGGGGCCATGATAGCCTATATTGTAAGGCATTTAGCAGGAAAGTTACATCCATTTGTAAGGTTTGAAACGCTGGCAATTTTTCTGGCCATGATTATACTGGCAGTACCCATAGTACTGGTTGCCTACTTCACAATTCACCAGCTATTCCTAGTTGCAGTTGATATTACAGGTGCGTTACCTGCTCCAAATACCAATACAACTATGATTAATCAAACTATGGTAAGCAACGATGTTCAAAGTGCAGGTCCAATAAACGGTGTTGCAGCCAACTTATTGGATGAAATTGCTAACCTGGTTGCCCAGTCTGTTGTGTGGTTGGTTGGTCAAATAATTTCCTTCGTGGCATCACTTCCAGCACTCTTCACAGATGTTATTGTGCTTCTGTTTTCGGTGTTCTACTTTGCCAAGGAAGGGGATAAATTCGTTGGATTCATAGAGGATCTCCTACCAAAAACTCCCACTTTCTCAGAGATCTACAGCGAGGTTGATGCCATCTTGAAATCCATCATGATAACTAACATCCTCTGTGCTGTGATCCTTGGTTTACTATCGGTGGTTCTTTACTATATACTGGGATATCCTTACATTCTTTTATTGGGAATTTTAACGGCATTTTCAGAATTTGTACCTGTGGTTGGGCCCTGGATAGTGTACGGGGCCCTCGGAGTTGTGGACATCCTAACAGGCAATCCAGTCAGGGGAGTCATAGTGATCGTTGTGGGCTGGCTCATTGACACGGTTGTTGACATGTACATAAGACCCAAGCTTGCAGGTGAATTTACCAATGTACACCCCCTAATATTCTTGGTGGGATTTTTATTCGGAGCATTAACATTAGGACTTCCAGGACTGTTCATAGGTCCTTTAATTGTGGGAGTAACCTACGTACTATTTGAGAAGTACAGGGAAGAGAGATTAAAAATCAACCAACAAACAAAATGAGGGTAAAATAAACGCTATTGCTTAAATTAAATTCTAAATTATATTTGATAAATAGCTTTCATTAACCACTAAATTGAATTATATCTTATGTAATAATAAAAACTTTGAGGAGAATTTGAAACCATGAGCTTTCTTAATCCAGAGGAGAAAGATGTTAACCAATTTGAAAGAAAAATCCTGATAATTATGAGGGTTTTCCTATTGATTGCAGGTATTTATATCACAATTTTTGGCGGTATTAATGGCAGTGAAAGAATTTTCGGTGTTCTAATACTCTTTGCACTTTTGATCATCAATGCACCTGCATTTTTCACACGACATAAAATACGGGCCATACCAATAGAAATTGAACTTTTAATCCTATTTATGGTGCTGTTTGAACTTGTTTGTGGAGATGCACTGGGACTCTACGTTAAACTACCCCACTACGACAATTTCATGCACTTCATGCTACCATTATACGTTGCATTGATTGGTATGATGGCAGTTTATACCATGTACTACTACGGCAGACTCAAAGCATCCTACTGGGAAATGGCAATACTCATTGTGATCATTACCATAGGATTTGGGGGTATGTTAGAAATGGGAGAGTACACCTATGACAAGTTTTTGGCCAATGGCCCTGTGGGAGAAATAACAGGCAACACCCAAATGCAGGGTTCACCCACCCAGAACGCCCTTGATGACACCATGAACGACTTATTCACAGACACACTGGGAGGAATAGTAGGTGCTGTACTCGGAGTGTTCTTCATAAGAAGAGCTGAAAAATCAGGAGGCCACTGGAAGGTGGCTGATGAGATAGAAAGAATGGGAGAACCATAATAAAAACTTATTAATTCCATTCAATTCTTTTTTTTAGGATGAAATGAAATTCGTTTTTCTTTTTTTAAGTGCAGGACTTTTTAATCTGTATGTAGGACTCTGAAGCTGCGTTGTTTAGACTATCTTGTATAGATGATCTGTCCCCTGTTTTTAACCAAGTCATCCAGTTGGCTGTGCTGTTGTTGTAGAGTTCATCCATGGACTGGTTTTCGCTCATGTTGATGTGGGGTGTGAAACAGAGTGCTTCTAATTCAAACTTGGTGTGCAAGTATCCAGTGTGACCCCCTCCTGTGTGGGGTGGACACAAACCATCTGAGATGTAATGTGACGCAACACCAAAACAGTAGCTTGCATTACCATAATCCTGGTTTAAATAGTAGTTTCTGCCCTGGTTTAACCAGTAATCTGCTTTAACTTGACTCTGGGGATAGTGGTGATTTTGAAAATCTAAAAATCTAAGATCTGGATCTCCCGCACCTTCCATCATCTCAAAAAGGCTTAAATTTTCATGAACATCATCAGGCAGGGTGTAGTAAACTTGATAGACAATTTCATAATGATTAGGTTCGGCCCAAGCAGCCGCAGGTTCAATTTGAACCATAAAAACCAACATAAAGCTCAGAAGAATTAACAGTTCAATCTTTGTGTTTATTAACTTCACTCTCCAAACAACTCTCTAGTAATGAAACTAGTGTTCAACTAATAAAATTTAATTGTTTCACTATCCAATCTATTGATACTACTGACATAAAACAATCTTGATATCCTAGAAATTGAAAAACCAAAACTAATTTTGGTACGGTACACACTACTTGAATGATATTTACTTGAAAGTCACATATAATTAATTTAAAAAATATAATCTATAGGTGGACTCAATGGCAACTCAATCAATTGAAATAGAGGAATTAGAAGAACAACTCATCCTGCTTTACAGATTTGTAGCACAAATAAACAGTCTTAAAAGATTTTATTACAGTGGAATGGATTACAAACCAGTGTTTGAAGATGATACAGGAATACTAACTGAACTACTGGAGAACGAAGAGTCTGAGGAAATACTCAAAACCTGCATACTGGAACTTGAAGAAGATAAGGGAAACAAAGATCTGAAGTTCCATGAAGTCCTTGACTCCTACGATGTTGAAGAACTCTACAACAAATATGAACTCCAAGACGTGGTGGAAGTGAACAAACTGGATCTCAAAAAAATTGTGGATTCTCTTTAAAACCACTCAATTAAGCCACTTTTTTATAGGACCTTGAATAATTGTTTGATTATTTAAAGCACTAATAGCCTGTAACATAATTAACAAGTATTGTTATCATTAACAAGAATAGTAGAATGGCAATATTTGTAATTTGAGAGTAGTAGGGCTCTTGACCCCTCAATTCGTCTTTCTTTTTATAAAATAGGATGTAGAAATAAATTGTAAACAATGAGCCAGTAATCAATAGAATTAAATTTAACATTACTACAATAGGATTTAGGGGTGTATGAAAGAAGTAGTTGTATATGATTGGGATAAAAAACGGCACAATCAGAAATGTTATTGCAGTAAAGTATATGTAATACATTTTTTTAAACTGATTTTGCATCTTATCTCTTGTGGAATCCGATGATGATGACTCATTTAGTCCACAACTACAATATCTACAATACTCTGCATCATCCTCATTTTCTACGCCACAGTTTTTACATCTCATGAACTTAACCCAACTTAATTTTCAGTAAATTTTTTTTAAAAATTATTTCAATGACATTGCTTTTAATTGTGTTCCAACCCGATACTAATCTTAATTTAGATTGAACACATTATTTAACGATTTATTTTGATTTAATTTGAAATATTTAATATTTCTTTCTTTTAACCATCTTTATAAATTCTTTGATTAAGTTTTTTTACATCTTAATCAATTCAAATTAGTTGAAACCACCTAATATCTGCAGTTAATTTTAAAACTTTAGGGTAAGAGTTTAAGTATTTAAACATATCTAGTAATTACATGTACCAGCGTGCTTATGAGAGAAAGGAAAAATTTAAAAATTCATTTAGATCTTATGTTGATAATTATTTCGGAATTACCAAGTACAATTCCAGTGTTAAAACAGAGATTTTAGCAGGTTTAACAACATTCATGACCATGGCCTACATTATCATAGTCAATCCACTCATACTTTCAACTGCAGAGATGGATTACAAGGCAGTTTTTGTAGCAACCTGTTTGTCAGCGGCAACAGCAACTCTGTTCATGGGTTTAATAGCTAAAAAACCATTTGGTATGGCCACGGGTTTGGGATTAAATAGTGTGGTTGCATTTGGTCTTATTTTAACCCTCAACATTCCTTGGCAAATAGCCATGGGCCTGATATTTATAGAGGGATTTCTGGTTTTTATCCTTGTACTCACAAATCTCAGGGAATTGGTCATGCATGCGATACCCCAGAGCCTTAAAATGTCCATAGGTGTGGGTATTGGGATGTTCATATCCTTCATAGGCTTTAAACTGGCCCACATAGTAACTGCGAGTCCTGAAAATCTTATAAAATTTGGCGATGTTACGAACCCAGTTTTTATAATTGCGGCCCTTGGAGTGTCTATCATAATGGTGATGATGGCCCTGAAGATCAAGGGAAGCATACTCTACGGTATCATTATAACTGCTCTCATAGCCGTTGGAGCCTGTGTCGTTGCTGATTATTTTCATGTTGCCTTTAACCTCTTTGGAAATCCTAATTTACCTTCGAGCATTGCTCCACTTGCATCTGGAATGTCTAACCTTCCGCAAACATTTGATGGAACCCTTCTTGAACTGCCCAATGCACAGAGCCTTTCAACCATAGGACATCTGGATATATGGGGTGCCTTGTCACTGAGCTTTGTTCCAATCGTTTTTGCCCTCATGATGGTGGACTTCTTCGATAGCCTTGGAACTGTGATGGCTGTGGGAACACAAGCGGGCCTGGTGGATAAGAAAGGGAAACTACTGGACATTAAAAAGGTACTGGCAGTTGATGCCATGGGTGCCATGATTGGAGGATTCATGGGAAGCAGCTCAAACACAGCCTACGTTGAAAGTTCAGCTGGTGTGAGGGAAGGTGGAAGAACTGGACTCACATCGGTGGTTATAGCATGTTTATTTTTAGTTGGAATGCTCTTTGTTCCACTGGCCTACTACATTCCAGCAGCTGCAACAGCACCGGCACTCATAATAGTGGGCTTTTTCATGATAACCATGATACAAAAGATAGAGTGGGACAACTTTGAAGAAGCACTACCTGCATTTCTCACAATAACAGGCATGACCTTCACATTCAGCATATCCAAAGGCATAGGATTTGGATTTATATCCTACTGCATAATAAAATTAGCACTTGGAAAATGGAGAGAAGTACATCCCCTCATGTGGGTCGTGTCGGTCATATTCCTGATTTACTTCATATTCGTCTCCAACATGATCTAAACCGCCCCTTAATTCTTTTTAATAGATTATAAAAGATTTGAACCCATTGATTCACAGATTCATGGAAAAATCTAATAGAAATATCCTCTCAAGAAAATTCAAAAAAAATAGGCTGACTTTTAAGTCAAAAGGGGATGTTAATTATTTTCTGCCAGTTGATACGTATCATATGCAGCATAAATTGAAATTATAATTACGATAATCAGAAACAAAAATGATACAATTAGAAAATCATTTTCAAGTAATTTATATCCTAGCCATAGAAAAGCATATGAAAAAAGAAAATAAAGACCTTTTTTTTCATAACCCAGCAGTAAATATCCAACACCAGGGATAGCCAATGATATCAAAGCTAAAAAAATTGGATTAAACAATGAACTTTCCTTTGTTATATAAATCCCTCCATAAATAATATTTTTAATAAGAATGATATACAATTTCTGTCTTGATGTTCTTAATCTCATATATGACGATAAAAACTAAGAAAAGATTATATTAACAATAGTATGTTTAATGAAGGACTATGAGATATGAGAAAAAAAATTAATCTAAAATTAAGAGTATATTCTTAATATATAACTTGGTAATGTAATGATCTCGAAATAGATACTAAATGAGATATATTCACATTTAAATTCTCAAGATTATTGGAGATACGCAACAATAAGGTTTGAAATTTGAGAATATTACAAAATAGTGATTTTCCAGGGTGTACATATTTTTATAAGAAATTGAATACCCATTAACTCAAAATAATTGTATCATTTATTGCATTACTTAATATAATTAAATTATTACTGCATATTAAGTATGGTACTATAGTTGGGTATAGTAATGCTCAAAAAAAAAATTTCGAAATTATAACAACTTATATTAATTCATGGAAATCTTAGTAAATCATTAAATAAAATATGGATGGAATAAAATGGTGAAAAAAGATAGAACTGAAAGGGAAAAGGAGATTTACTCAACATATTACTCATCACCAATTGGCTCATTAATGATAGCAAGTGATGGTGATAATATCATTGGTTTATGGATGGAAGGCCAAAAATATTTTGCAAATACCTTGACAGAAACAATAACAGAAAAAGATGATTTAGAAATATTTGATACAGCGAATAAATGGTTAGATAAATATTTTGCTTGTGAAAATCCTCCTATTTCTGATTTACCTTTAGCTCCCAGAGGTGGAGAATTTCGAAAGGTTGTGTGGAAAATTTTACGTGAAATTCCATATGGTGAGGTCATTACCTATGGTGAAATTGCTAAGAAGGTTGCAATTCAGATGAACAAAGAAAATATGTCCAGTCAAGCAGTTGGCGGAGCTGTAGGTCATAATCCGATTGCTATTATCGTTCCTTGTCATCGTGTTGTGGGTACAAATGGTAGTTTAACAGGTTATGCCGGAGGTATTGATAAAAAAGTTAAACTTCTTGAGCATGAAGAGGTAGATATGTCAGGATTGTTTATCCCTGCTAAGAGTACAGCTCCTTGATCTTCATGCAATGCAGAATTAACTGTATATTTGAGAAATTTTACAATTTTGCTAAACAGTAAAAACAGAATTAACATGAAATAAAATAATGTTGGGTATGTTTTACTTATCTAAATTAAAAAAAAATAATATCATGAGAAGGTAATTAATTCTAGATAAAAATTTCAAATTTAAGTATTATGAATAATTAAATACATATTACGATGACTTCGTCAAACTGTACTATAACGAAGTAAAGAAAAAACCTTGTTCATTTTTACAAAATATTAAAATTATTATAATTTATTTTTTTTCTTCTGTCTTAGGAATATACCAATAATTATCAAAATAATAATTAAACTAATAATAGCTAATTCTGAACTTGTAATTGTCGTAGTGATTGTTGTTACGGTTTTAATCATGATTTGCCTCTGCTAAATATTATATTATACACTCATATTTAAATTCAATTAACAAGTCATGATTTTTATGATAATGGATATGGATTCTTTAAAAAAATTGCGTATAATAACTGCAATTCATATTTTAAAAAGTTATATACACTGTATTAATAACGATGTTCAGTACATCATACCAATTTTTTCGGTGATCCATACCGATCGAAAAATTGGCCAAATTAGAAAATCGCAGAAATGTGCATATTTAATGCAATGAGTATAGATGGCATGATGTATTTAGGCCTAATTTGACAGTTTTATATTTTATAGTAAAATTGACCTGTTTTTTTAAAAATAATTCTAGATTTTTTTAATTTCTTTGAATTCCAAACAAAAAACTGATATAACAATTCATCCCCTGTTGAAATGGATAAAGTGGTGTCCAAAAAAAAATTTCGTGTTTTGATTTAGTATCAGTCAGTTTTAGATCTTCAGTTAACAAAAAAAAGTTTAGGTCTAAATAATTGTAGCTTCAAACTTGCATGACTTCTTCGTGCTGATCGTCATAATTATTTTTTGATTAAATTTATTTATCCCTCTCGTAGTAGTGCTTCACGAGATATGGATTTAAAACTTCAACTCTTTCGCATTTAAATTTAATATCTCCAGAAATTCCATTGAAGAGTGGTATTCCCTCACCAAGGATAACGGATGCTGTTGTGATGATCATCTCATGGATTAGATCTTCCTTGAGAAATCTTTGGATGGTTTGTCCCCCGTCTATGTAGAGATTGTTAAATTCCTTTGAATTTAGCTCTTCTACAATTTTTTTGGGATGTCCATTTAGTACTTCAACCTTTCCACGGAGTTTATTTGGTACGGTTTGTATGGTGGTGCTCAATACAAAAACGGGTTTTGTGAAGGGCCATTCATCAAATTTTAACACTGATTCAAAAGTTTTTCTGCCCATGACTAGTGCATCAATTTTATCTATAAAATCTGAAAAACCATAATCGTCTTCGGGGTCATCCAGATTTTCAAGCCAATCCAGACCTCCGTCTGGCCTTGCTATGAAACCATCTAAACTGATTGCAATGTACACGTAGTTCATATATTATCCCAACTTTTGAGATTCTGTTTTTCAATTTTAGTATGGTTATTTCCATCTAGTATGATGCCATGAGGTATGCGAGCTTCATGATCTGGAATAGAATCGATACAACTGATGCCAAGATTCCTATGATTAAAATTATTTTAAGTCCCAACACAAGGATGAACTGGTTTATGACAAAGGGGAATACAGTTAGTAGGGTGAAAGCAGCAACCAATGCTGTGATGTTCATGATAATTTTAGAACATATCTTGAACCACCTTGGATCGTATAGTATGAATGAAACGTTGGCAACTACGGCCACAATGAGACTGAGGTTAACTGCCCATAAAACGTTGGAAAAGGAAGCTGCAATAAAAGAAAGGTTCCAGTAGATCAGGTTGTTAGCAATGTAGAGAAGTATTAAATTTAGCAATATTGCAAAGAGGTAGTCGTACCACTTCTCCTCTTTATCCTCCTTTAGCGATCTCTTTATTCCACTAAGAATATTGTTTATATCTTCTGCCAATGCTATCCCCCAATTTGTTAAATTTGATAGTTTTTATTCATCTTAAACCATGATGACATGTGAGGTTTAATTTTTTTATTTCAGTGCAGTCTAATTAAGCTTTAGAATTTTTTCTGGTGTCACGATCATATTTATTTTCTGGTCGTGCTTTTCTGTTGGTACAGTTTCAACTATTTGGAGATCGTGAACTGTGCTTACTATGGGTGTGTTTGGGGTTATAGATCCTGTTCTTTTGAGATATTCGATTTCCCTGTCACCGTAACCCCCTCCCTTTCCGAGTCTTCTACCATTTTTGTCAACTGCAACCGATCCTTCTACAACCAGGTCTACTCTAGGGAGCTGTTCTATTTTTTTGCCGTATTTGAAAGCTCCTTCAATTGTTGACGCTTCTCGTTCTCGTCCCTTTAGATCTTGAGCTTCGAGTTTCAGGTATCCATTTTCTATTTTTGGTGTTACCATGATGAGGATCTTTCCATCTTTGAGTGCATTTTCACGAACCCTTCTCTGGGCCGTGTCTGGACTGCTAAACATTATTTCGCTTATCTTCCATTCCATTGTGGATCTCAGGTTGTCTGCGGCTTTTTCAGAACCCTTGAAGTCTGGTATTCTTCCAATGTAGTGTGGGGTGCTTATATGGTTTTCTATAAGCCTGGTGTACACCATATTCCTTAGTTCCTCTTTGTTTTGATCCATAGTTTGCCGTCCATTTTTTTTATTGCTTTTATTTATGGATGGAAACATTTATATATGAAATATAACAATTGTTATATAATGTTATAACTATCGTTATTATAAATTGTCACGATCATTTAACATTGAACAACCTACAATTCAAGGTGCATAACATGTGTAGCTAAAAAAACAACATACAAAACATAAATACGCCGCTAAACTACCACAACCAATGTTCGAGAGGTGTATCAAATTATGTGTAGCTATAAATTGAATTAAAGGTATCAAGAAATTGAATCAAACAAATCTAAACAAACATCCACAACAAAAAAAATTGAAAAAATTAAGGTCCAAAATCAGAGGTGGTTAAGACCCTTACTGAATGGGGCATGATAAAATGTGTAGTTTATAAACACCAAAAAATTAATAATCTGAACATCACCAACAGGTAATCTTCATAAAAAAAAAGTTGCTCTTAGAGTTGTAAAAAACGGGACAAAATAGCCATGAAAAATGTCCTCCTGCCATAGTATCATCATATAATACAACATCTAAGAGTAAACGACTGCCAACTTTTTACCCAACCAGGGTATGTTGATGTCCTTTATAAAAAAAGTACCAATTCACCCTGGTTGGGCCTACTTCTCCATACACAAATCATAAAGATCAATTTTAATCTTAAGATCTAAACTAATTTTTATAATTATTCAAAAAATACTTATTATATTGATGATCAAAAAAAATATTAACTTAAGGATTCAAGATCCATGTAGAAAAAAATTAAAGCAGATTTAGATATATTAAGAGCTATAAATTGATCATATTAATTATTCCAAATTGAACAATGAATATTCAAAAGATCGTAATGTTTTAAGACCTTTAAAAGAGGGATTTGAACCATAAAATATGAATATTCGTGATACTGTTAATAAATTGATAAAATGGATAATTGAAAGTTATTATCCATTAAATCGTTTAAAGACCCATTATCCAATTGTATTACTATAACAAACTTTATAAGCATGTTTGACATATCACTTATTACTGTATTTTTTTTAAATGATACGAAATGAAAAATTAGATGGGACATTCATAAATAAAAAACTAATCTGTATAGAATATAAATAAAAAAACAGAAAAAAATCCATCAATCAAGATTACATAGGTTGTGATATTAAATGGCAGGAATTGTAGGATATGGAGTGTACATACCTTCATACAGAATAAAAGTAGAGGAAATAGCAAAGGTCTGGGGAGATGATCCCAAGGCAATTTCAAGAGGTCTAGTTGTCCAAGAAAAATCTGTTCCAGGACCAGACGAAGACACAGCAACAATATCAGTTGAAGCTGCTAGAAACGCTCTTAAAAGGGCAAAAATAGATCCACAAAAAATAGGTGCAGTTTACGTTGGCTCAGAATCCCATCCATACGCTGTTAAACCAACTGCAACAATAGTGTCCGAAGCTGTGGAAGCAGCACCAGAATTAACAGCAGCAGATCTTGAATTTGCATGTAAAGCAGGTACTGCAGGTATGCAAATTTGTATGGGTCTTGTTGATTCAGGAATGGTAGAATACGGACTGGCAGTAGGTTCAGACACTGCACAAGGAGCACCTGGCGATGCACTTGAATATACAGCATCAGCAGGCGGAGCCGCATACGTTATAGGAACTGAAAACACCCTTGCAGATTTCGAGGGTACCTACAGCTTCACAACAGACACACCAGATTTCTACAGGCGTGAGGGTAAACCATACCCAAAACACGGTGGAAGATTTACAGGTGAACCAGCCTACTTTAAACACGTACTTTCAGGAGCAAAGGGACTTTTCGATAAGATGGGTACCGAAGCATCAGACTACGACCATGTTATATTCCACCAGCCTAACGGTAAATTCTACATAAGGGTCGCTAAGAAGTTGGGCTTCAACGAAGAACAGTACAAAACAGGACTTTTAACACCTGTTATAGGTAACACCTACTCCGGTGCAACACCACTGGGACTCGCAGCAGTTCTCGACATAGCAAAACCTGGAGACAGAATCATGGCAGTTTCCTATGGATCAGGTGCAGGAAGTGATGCCTTCAGCATAACAGTCAACGACAGACTGGAAGAGGTTAAGGAAGAAGCACCATTTGTAACAGACATGGTTTCAAACAAGAGCTACGTGGACTACGCAGTTTACGCCAAGTACAAAGCCAAACTCAAAATGGCATGGACAGAATAAACTCTGTAGCAAAAAAAATAATTAAAATTCTTAGAAAATTTAAAATGAAATTATTTACATGGGGTTAAGGGGTACGAAATAACTTATCCAACACCCCCAGTTATTATTTGGAGGAATTACTTTGAGAGATGTTGCAATTATAGGAGTCTCACAGACCAAATTCGGCGAGCTTTGGGAAGTATCATTCAGAGACATGATAACAGAAGCTGGAATGAAGGCTATTGGAGATGCGGGCATCGAAGGAGACGAACTTGAAGCCATGTACGTTGGAAACATGAGTGCAGGTTTGTTCGTTGAACAGGAACACATAGCATCTTTGATAGCAGATCATGCAGGACTTACACCCATACCATCAGCCAGAGTTGAAGCAGCATGTGCATCCGGAGGATTAGCACTTAGAAATGGTATAATGGCTGTTGCTTCAGGATACCATGACATAGTTATCTCTGCAGGGGTTGAGAAAATGACAGATGTTGTTGACCCAACACCCGCAATAGCAACTGCTTCCGACCAGGAATGGGAAGCACAGCAGGGAGTAACCTTCCCTTCACTCTATGCAATGATGGCTAAGCGTCACATGCACGAGTACGGTACAACTAGGGAACAACTTGCAATGGTATCTGTACTGAACCACAAACACGGTGCAAAAAACCCACTTGCACAGTACCCAATGGAAATATCCGTTGACTCTGTGTTAAACTCAAGCATTGTTGCAGATCCATTGAGGTTACTCGACTGTTCACCTGTATCAGATGGTGCAGCAGCAGTGATCCTTTGCCCAGCAGAAGATGCAAGGAAGTACACAGACACACCAGTCTATGTCAAAGCATCCACACAGGCATCTGGAACCATAGCACTTCACGACAGAAAGGACATAACAACCATTGATTCAACTGTCAACGCATCAAGAAAAGCCTACGAAATTTCAGGCTACACACCAAAGGACATAGGTGGAGTGGAAGTTCACGACTGTTTCAGTATAAACGGACTTCTCGCAATAGAAGACCTTGGATTTGTTGAAAAAGGTCAGGGAGGACCTGCAATCGAGGATGGTATGACTGAACTCGACGGTGAAATACCAGTAAACCCATCTGGAGGACTTAAAGCCAGAGGACATCCATTAGGTGCCACAGGGATAGCCCAGGCAGCAGAAATTGTATGGCAACTCAGGGGAGAAGCAGGTAAAAGACAGATTGAAGGTATTGAAGTGGGTATGACCCACAACATAGGTGGAACAGGCGGTACTGCAGCAGTACATATCCTGTCACGTTAAAAAAAACCTTCAAACAAATTTCTTGGAAGGTAAACCTTCCAAAACCCATTTTTTTATTTACATAAATCTTTTTTTTATAAGAAATCCATTTAGCTCCAAGGTAGTTCGCTGTATTCAATTAATTATTTTTTTAGTAATTATTTTCAGGTTCACTAAACTATTTTTTTAGATATTGGATTGGATACGTAACTTTTTGGTCATTGGAAGTAATTTCCATTCGATATGTAGGCCAGCTTACTTGGATGTGATTGATTTGAACACCAGTTTCAAGATATGTTAAAAGAGCTATGATTTAAATAAATATATATCGACCAATAGTCACTATAATAACCATGATTATGATATAATTTAGGGATGTAAAATTTTAGGTTGATTTGTATGCCCAAGGTAGTACCGGAGTACAAGGAGCTTGCTAAAAAAAAGATAATTAAAGCATCTTACACTCTTTTTGAAAGCAAGGGATATCATTCCACTAGCATGGATGATATTGCAGCCGAAGTTGGGGTTAGCAAAGCTTCCCTCTACTCATACTTCAAAAGTAAGGAAGATATACTGCTGGTCACAGTTGACCTGGCAATCACTGAACCATTCATTAAAACATTCAACGAAAACAAATCTGTGGATGCATTTAAAGATTACTACCATACCCTAACTGTTTTTGAAGGTTTATTACACTTGAACTATGTTTTAACATCCCTTGCAAACGATAGTGATGATATTAAATTTAAGTTAATTGAAACCTATGAAACTAAGTTAAAGCTTCTCACGCGCTTTGTTTCAAAACAGCAAAGCCTAGGTGAGTTAGGATCAGATCTCGATCCAGGTGCAGTTGCCCAGTTTTTAATTGCAGTTTACGGAGACATCTCACTTCAGCTAATAATGGGTGTTGATGAGAAAAAAATATCCAATGAATTTGAGGGCGCACTCAAATTAATACTGGAAAATAAAAAGATAGACAAAGATCAAAGCACCCTAAGCAGTTTCTTTTAAACCTTAATTGGAAGACCTTTATTGATCCACTTGGTGATTCCACCCTCCATGTTCTTCACATCAGTAAAGCCCAAGTCCATCATAATCTTAGTGGCATTTAAACTTCTCATGCCAGATCTGCAGTATACTAAATACTTACCATCCCTCTCAAGCTTTGATACTTCATTTTTAAAGGTATTTGAATTGTAATCAATGTTTTTAGCATTCTCAATCCGACTTTCAGCGAATTCTTGTGGAGTTCTAACATCTAAAATCATGAACTTCGGCTTGGATTGATTCTCGACAATCAAATCGTATGCATCTAAAATATTTATATCATAATCTTTCTTTTTTCCATATCCAAACATATAATTATATTGAACTTAGGATTTCTTAACCATTACCATACATTTCTATCTCAACCCAGTACACTCAATTCGTAAATAAATTTAAAACTTAAAAGTTTTAATATATAAACGTTAATAAAGTTAATATAAATTTGAGATAATGGAGATGAAAGAACAACTATGGTGGTTGATATTGTATGGACATGAAGAAAATTATGCCTCTATTTTCGATAATTATGGTGGTAGGGATTATAACCATGGGTGTGCAACCTGTGGTAGCACATACGAGTGAAATAAAATTTTTAAACAATGATTATAGTGTCAAAACAGATGACTATGTATTAAACAAGACTGCAGAAAAATACAATGAATACAACATCCGGGCACAACTCTATGTAAACGGAGAATGGCAGGGATACAGATTTATATACTTTGAATTATTAGATTCTAATGGCACCTGTTTACTGTCCCAATCTGGGATGTTAACACAACCTTTCATGAATACTGGAACTTACTGGCAGATATGGTACTACGAATGGAAAAATTTACAGCCCGGAACCTATACTGTTAAAGCCAGCTACACTGGATATTTATGGTATCCATCCACAGAAAAAACTATAAAGTTGCATGTGGTAACTTAAAATAATCTTTCTTTTTTTTTAGGAGTTATTACTCAAAATTTTTATGTTTCCAGTCAACGATTACTCAATTCTGCAGTTATGATAAAGAATTTAAGAAGTTTTTATTCCGATTATGCTTTTAACATCAACCAGTTTCCATATGTAAGATCTATCTTCGTTAACAATGGATTCTAACTCATCATCTGGTGAGTGACCTAAGGCAGCCAAAACGTTTTTTGAAAGAGATTTATTCTGTATAAGATTTAAGAAACATTTTTTAACTTTTAATTTCTCTTCAATATTTTCTACCTGTTCTATCCTTCCCTGTAATGTTACAAAACGATACTCTGAGAGATCATCTTCATACTTTTCTATTTCAACTGCTACATTTGGATTTGCCTGAAACCTTTTGATTTTCTTCCCATATTTGGTTGACATGAAGTAGATGAAATCACCATCAAAAACATATAAAAACGGAGCTATATAGGGATATTCTCCTTTAAAACCAATTCTACTAACATAATTTTCTTTTATGAACTTATCATATTCCTCTTTGCTCATCAATGGAATCTTATGGATTTTCATCATTATGCCTCCAACTAAAAAAAAATTTTACTTAATTAATATTTATTATTACTTTAAATATAACTATTTACTGAAGGATGAACTTTCAAAGACTTAACTCCAAAGAGTTTAAGAAATTGAACGTCCTACTAGATGGATGTTAACCTTAACTGGGAATAACAATAGTGTAACTTATTTATTAATCAAGATGGTATTCCCCATTTATAATTGGCACTCTGAACTCAGATCAAAATCTAGTTTTGATAATTACCAGATCAAACTTTAGCTTTGATAAACAGAAAATCAAAATTTAATTTTGTTTATATAGTAGGATTTACATATAAAAAATCATGAAGGAAATTGATGAATCTCATTCAGTACCTAGAAATAATGAATTCTATGTATTATTGGGAGATGTAGTTTCTTCCAGAAAGATAGAAAACCGGGAAAAATTCCAAAATCACTTAATAAATACTTATTCTGAGTTAAATCAAATTTATGAAACTGATCTATATGCCAAATTAGACATAATAAAAGGTTCTGACGAGATTGGATGCGTACTCCATAGAATAGACCACTTATATGAAATAATAAGTTCCATAACAAACAAATTAAATCCCCATTATATGCGGTTTGTATGTGTAAAGGGTATTGTAGATGCAGGAATATCCACAAAAAAAATTTCGCAAATGGATGGGCCTGTTTTTCATAAAGCATCCGATTTAATGGATTCATTAAAGAAAGAAGAACTAATATTTCGAATGAATACCGAAAACAAAGTCATTGACAGTTTGGTAACTAACAATATAAACTTAATATATCTAATAAAAAGTAAATGGTCACTGAAAAAATTTAAAATAATAAATGAATATGAACGATCTAAAGATCAAGTTAGCACAGCTGAAAAATTAAATTTAACACCACAAGTAATTTCATATAATTTAAAATCAGCTAACTGGAGTGAATTACATAGAATAGAGACTGATCTTAAGGAATCCTTAAAACTAATAGCTCGATACCATGAATAATATAATAGTTTTAATGGGTTATGATGTAACCAATGGAATAATAATCATCACAGGCTATGCACTATTACTTTTGACCAGTGGTGTACTTGTAAGGTTAGTGTTATCTAAAATTTCACATAAGGAGAAAAAAGAAATTGCTCCAGATAATCTATGGGATACTGGTGCAGTAATTGGTAAATGTGAAAATATATTAATAATAACCTTTATATTATCTAATGAATTCACAGCATTAGCCATTATCTTTGCTGCAAAGACCATAATAAGAAAGGATGATATCGAAAAAAATTCTCTTTTTTATTTAGCAGGAAACATGATAAACGTAACCTACTCCATTGTATTCGGAGTAATTTTAAAATTAATAACAGGGATCTAATAGGCTTCAACCTCTTAAATTTTGGCATAAATTATTGACATGAAATACCTTTTTTTATTTTGATCCTATTTTTTTATATTTTTTGAATTGTTTAGAAAGATCCAAATGTCATGTTAACTATTAACCTCATCAGAATCAAAGACGACCATGTTAAAAATGAAGATCCTATTCATGATTTATTTTATGTTGTCCTATCTTCAATGATCAGGGGTGTGAATTAAACAGACAGGATTACCATCATTTTGGTGTAGCTGTGTGGCTAAAGTTTAGGATCTTTAACAAGTAACTGATTTTGAGAAAATAATAATAAAAATATCTAGCTAAAAAAAATTTAAAAAATAAAGAAAAAAGGGATGTAAAATTTATTATTACATCATTGGTGGCATTCCACCAGGCATTCCGCCCATTCCTTCATCAGGCATTGGTGTTTTGTTTGATGCTATCATATCATCGATACGTAGTATCATTTCAGCAGCTTCGGAAGCTGACTGTATTGCCTGTTTCTTAACACGCTGTGGTTCGATAACTCCAGCTTCTTTCATGTCTGTGACGTCGCCTGTAAAGACGTTAAGTCCCATGTAAGCTGAGGATTCATGTGCAGCTCTGAGATCAACTAGTGCGTCGATACTGTCGAGTCCTGCGTTTTCAGCGAGGGTTTTTGGAACAACTTCTAGTGCCTTTGCAAATGCACCTATTGCCAGCTGTTCTCTGCCGCTTATGGTGTCTGCGTAGTCTTTGAGTCCCTTGGCTATTGCTATTTCAGGAGCTCCTCCACCTGCAACTACTTTTCCATCTTCAAGAGTTGCTGCTACCACACCTATGGCGTCGTCAACTGCTCTTTCAACTTCTTCTGCAACGTGTTTGGTACTTCCCCTGAGTATGAGTGATACTGCCTTAGGTTCGATGCAGTCTTCCACAAATAGAAGTACTTCGTCGAAGATCTTCTTCTCGTAGACTTTTCCTGCTATTCCAAGGTCGTCGCTTGTTAGGTCTTCTAGGTTGGTTGCAACCCTTGCACCTGTTGCTTTTTCTAACCTTTCGATGTCGGATTTTCTTACCCTTTTAACTGCGAGTATTCCTTCCCTTGCAAGGTAGTGCTGTGCTAGGTCGTCAATACCTTTCTGACAGAATAAAACGTTTGCTCCGCTTTCTATAACCTTGTCAACCATGTCCCTTACCATGGTTTCTTCCTGTTCTATGAATGCCTGCATCTGGGATGGGTCTGTGAGTTTGATCTTTGCATCAGTTTCTAAGCTCTTAACTTCTATTGGGTATTTTAGAAGTGCGATCTTTGCGTTTTCTACTTTCTTAGGCATTGCTGGGTCTAACCTGCCTTTGTCGATAACAACTCCGTTGACTATTTGGGATTCTTCAACTGTTGCTCCCTGGATCCTGTTGATGTTTATCTGGTCCTTGTCAACTTCTCCATCTTCTTCAACCATCTGAACAGCTTTAACAATGAGTTCAGCCAATGGTTCTCTGGCTTTTTCAGTTCCCTTTCCAGTCATTGCTGTCATTGCAATCATCTTTAAGGTGTCACTGTCTACTGCATCTATGGAGATACTTTCAAGTATTTCCTGTGCTTTTAATGCTGCTTTCCTGTAACCCATGGATATGATTGTTGGGTGTATTTCCATTTCCAGGAGTTCTTCTGATTTTTTGAGGAGTTCTCCAGCTATGATAACTGCTGTTGTTGTTCCGTCTCCCACTTCATCTTCCTGGGTTTTTGCAACTTCCACAAGCATCTTGGCTGCAGGGTGTTCTATGTCCATTTCTTTGAGTATGGTAACACCGTCGTTGGTAACAACTATGTCTCCAAGACCGTCAACTAACATTTTGTCCATTCCCTTAGGACCTAATGTTGTTCTTACGGTTTCTGCTAAAGCTTTACCTGCCATAATGTTCATTCTTTGAGCATCTCTACCCAGAAGCCTTTCGGTTCCTTCTGGTAAAATTATAATTTGCTGGCCTTGGCCACCTATATTTGCCACAAGTATCATCTCCTATTATTAGTTAATTATCATGTATTGTATTTTATCAGTGGGTTAGAGGTTATATAAATAGTTTGTTATATTGACTCCTTAAATAATGGAAAAAATACCCCTAAAAATGGAAAAAATTGTTATACACATTTAGACCAATTAAAAAACCCTGAATTTAACGGTTTAATAACTTATTCTTCCATATGGTAAAGAACTTGTAGATATGGAAATACAGGGTTTTAAACTGTTTCATTGATGAATACAGTCCCATGTTTTTCCATTCAATCAACTTGTTATTATTAGTTTTCGAAGGATTTTATTGCGTTGTCCACAACTTCGATTATGGCCTTGTCAAAGTTTTTGTTGTTTCCATCTTCAATATCTATTGGTATGTTGTCACAGTAAATAACTTCGAGCCCAGCTTTTAAAGCGTCCTTGGTTGCCACATCAACTGCTGCTGCTTTAAGTTCGGTTAACATGACATCAGCTTCATCTATATATTTTTCTATGTCCTTTTGAAGCAGTGGCCTGTTTGATAGGTAGGGTGTGGTTCCAACAACTTTGCAGCCGTAAAAGTCTTCAAGGTGTTCTATTAAAACTGATTTTATTGAGTCTGGTGCTGTGGTTGCAAATAGCACATTTTTACCCTTAACATCTCCTAGGGGTTTTGGTCTGAACACCGTTGCAATAACAGTTGCTTCAGGATTTATTTCTTGTATAAAGTTTTTAATGGTTTCAACCTTTTCTGTTGATGCCATTGGTTCTTCGCACATGGTTATGACCACCAGATCCGCGAGTTTTATTCTGTAGGGTCCGAAGTAGTTTTCGATGTTCACGATGGGTTGGTTTGCACCAACGAGAACCACTTGTTTATCTGTTTTGATAGGTGGTATGGCAGCTCCACTTCCCTCCATTATTACGAAGTTTGAATCTACATCGTTTGCAAGTTCTGCGCCTCGTTTCATGTTGGTGATGAATACTTCTCCAACCATGCCTCCTCCACATCTTCTGCAGCCTATGGTTAGTATACGGCTCATGAGGGCATCTTCCCAATGGTCACTTGCAGCGTGCACACCCTTGTCTGACTGTTCCATTAGGTACTCTGGAGTGATCTCTATCTTGTCTCCATGAACAATTTCAGGTACTTCAGGTCCACCACGTCCCATTGCAACAATACATGGGTTGTATTCATTTTTGTGGATGAGTCTGGCTGCGTAGGCTGAAACTGCTGTTTTCCCAATTCTTTTACCTGTACCTAAAATTTTGAGGGATGGTTTCTTAAGTACCTCGTGTTCTGTCACAGGTT
The DNA here is from genome assembly GCF_000191585.1 of Methanobacterium lacus. Classification (NCBI taxonomy): domain Archaea; kingdom Methanobacteriati; phylum Methanobacteriota; class Methanobacteria; order Methanobacteriales; family Methanobacteriaceae; genus Methanobacterium; species Methanobacterium lacus. Next base: position 1,373,907 of record NC_015216.1, on the reverse strand, counting down.
CGAAGTTGAAGTCTGGTCCTTCGTAGGGTATTCCCTGGGATAGTACGATGTTTGCAATTTTGAATCTTTTAGAGTAGTCAACAACTGGTTCATCAGATAGGTCCATCACCACATCCACGTTGTAGCGGACTATGAGTTCATCTATTAATTCGTAGGGAATGTTGTGATGATCTGGTCCGAAGTGTACTGGTCTCTCTAGTTGTTTGGAAATTCCATCTTCAGATGCGTCCCTTAACTTCTCTGTTCCTCCTATGAATACAGCTGCAACAACTTCGTTATGTTCCAGGCTGTCCAGCATATCTAGTGCTGATTTGGTTACTGGAAAATAATGTTCTCCATCTACTAAACAAAGCATTCTTCTCAGGGTTTTCATGACAGTTCACATCCATTTTTAAACTATTATATTTTTTCCACAGGGCTTGAAACTACAAAACATCCACAATTCCATTAATTATAATTCCATTATACCAATACAAAAATTATTGATATAACATCTAAATTAATTTTTAAGCCCAAATTTAAAGGTCAGGATTCTTTAAATGATTAATAATTTAGATCGTGATCTTTGATTTTATGATAGGTTGTACATTAACTTATTCACATTAAGTATTACATCAAATCTTTGATTATGCCTAAAATTTTTTAGTAAGTTGGTTTTTAGATGTGTTAAATTTTTAAAATAGGATTATATTTAGCATTTAATTGAATGGTGGATAGATGTTAAAAAGATTTTAAATTAGGAATATTTCTATCAATTTTCAAATTGGCCATTTTGCAGATTAATGTACTATCTAGCCAGTTTGTGAAATAGGTAACTATATATTTTGATTTCAATTTTTTTTTCATCAATTTCTAATATTTAGAGCTTGATCTTCTGGTTTTGATACCTTAAAGCACCGTCATCTTGGAACTTAATGAGTTCTTTTTTTGATCGTTTTACCAGTTCACCGAGTCCATTGGATATGTTAGTTGAGGTTCCACCGTTGTTGTTTGCTATGATCTCAGATATAGCTGTTGAAAGTACAAAAATAGCATATTTATGTTCGGCTTTTGTTCGGTGAATATGGTGTGGACTGATATTAAGACAAATATAATCTTTACACTCGTCTTTTACAGTGTACTCGTTTTCCAAGTTTTTTAAAACGTATACCAGAAACTGATGTATTTGTATGAGCTCATCCTTGTACATATTACAGACACCTTCTATTTAAGGAACAATCTACGAATTGTGGCATGTCATACATTATCAGTAACTTTCCCTAATAAAATAAGAACATAAGGGATTGACGCGTTCATATATAAACTAATTTCCATGCCTACATCGTGTAAAATAAAATTGATTATCATTATTCTTAAAGGTTTGGGATGCTGTAACATTCTATGAGTTAAAGTGGCTACAAATAAACTGCTTGGTGATATGTATCACAATGCTGTTGACAATTTACAACAGCTACACATAGAAATATTTAACATTGAAGGAGTCAAATATTTTTCTGATAAGATGAAACTAGTACAATTAAATGATCACAAAACTCAGGAACTCATTGAAAGGTCAATGCTGGATGAAAACACAGCCATCGACACTGTAACAGCCATAATTAATGAGGTTAAAAACAGGGGAGATGAAGCCCTAGGTGATTACACTAAAAAATTTGATGGTGCCGAATTGGACACAATAAAGGTTGATGAGGAAACCATCAACTCCAGCCTATCTAAGCTAGACAATGACCTTGTAAAAGCCCTTGAGCAGGCAGCATCAAACATTGCTAAATTTCATGAAAACCAAATACCAGATGAATGGTCAACAGAGGTTGATGAAGGTGTTACTGCTGGACAAATTGTCAGGCCACTGGACTCAGTAGGATGTTACATTCCTGGTGGAAGGGCAGTTTACCCATCTACAATACTCATGACTGTTATACCTGCCAAGATAGCTGGTGTTAAAAGGATAATATGCTGCACACCACCACAACCCGATGGAACAGTTAAGGATGTTGTACTGGCCGCTGCAAAGGTTGCAGGTGCAACAGAAGTTTACATGGTTGGTGGAGCTCAAGCAGTGGCTGCAATGGCATATGGAACAGAATCTATCCCACGGGTGGATAAGATCGTGGGGCCCGGCAACATTTTTGTAACAGCAGCGAAAAAACTGGTTTATGGACAGGTGGACATTGACTTTCCAGCAGGACCCTCAGAGGTACTCATAATAGCCGATGAAACAGCTGATCCAGCTTTTATTGCCATGGATATCATGGCCCAGGCAGAGCATGATCCAAATGCAGCCTGTGCACTTGTCACAACGTCTAAAAAAGTTGCCAAACAAGTGGATATCCTCATAGCTGAACAGTTGAACAACATGGAAAGATCCGAAATCATAACAGAATCTCTTAACTCCAATGGTTTAATAGTGGTGGCAGACATTATGGAAGACGCAATTAAATTTTCCAATGCCTACGCACCTGAGCACTTGATCATTATGACAAGGGATCCTGAAGCAGATCTTGAAGAGATTACCAATGCAGGTTCCATATTTTTAGGTGAACTCACACCTGTGGCTGCAGGTGACTATGGATCAGGTACTAATCATGTGTTGCCAACATCAGGATGTGCAAGGATGTACTCAGGTCTATCTGCAGAATCATTCGTCAAAAAACCAACTGTACAAAGGTTATCAGAACAAGGAGTTCTGAATCTTGATGAGATGGTTACTAAACTTGCAGAGTACGAGGGACTACATGCACATGCAGAATCCTTCAAGTTGAGAACAGAGAAGGTCAAAAAGGAGTTGAATTAGTAAATAGTATATTTTGGATGTAAAAATATTCTTATTTAAATTCCCAGTATCCCATACTAATATATAGGCTGACATCAAAAATAATGTGATCAAGGATTCTAAATTTTATATAAAATAATTTTGCATGGAATTTAGATTAAAATTTTAATGGAAGCTTAGTTTTAGCTTTTTTATGGATATTATAGAGGTGAATAATATTGACAGATTTATTGGAAGATTGTAGAAGAACTCATTATTCAAAACAAATTAAACCAGAAATGAAGGATGAAGATGTTGTTATCATGGGATGGATCCATGAGATGAGGGACCTTGGCGGTATAATATTTGTACTGCTTCGTGACAGAGACGGTGTAACACAGGTAACAGCACCATCCAAAAAGATAGAACCAGAACTCTTTGAAGAACTTAAAAAGCTTAAGAAAGAATCTGTGATAGCTGTTAAGGGCCGGGTTCAAGAATCAGCCAAGGCACCGGGTGGAGTGGAGATAATACCTGAAACAATCAAGTTACTCAGCGAATCTAAATTACCACTTCCTTTGGACACAACAGAAAAGGTTAGGGCAGAAATTGACACGAGGCTCGATTCAAGATTCATAGATCTTAGAAAACACAGTGTCAGCGCAATATTCAAGGTCAAAAGTAGAATGCTTCATTCAGTTAGAAATTTCCTGGAAAGTGAAAACTACACCGAGATCAACACACCAAAACTCGTTGGATCCGCAACTGAGGGAGGAACAGAACTTTTCCCAATCACCTACTTCGAGAGGGAAGCATTCCTTGGCCAGAGTCCTCAGCTCTACAAGCAGATGATGATGGCTTCTGGATTTGATAACGTCTATGAAATAGCACCAATATTCAGGGCAGAAGAACACGATACACTCAGACACTTAAACGAAGTAATATCTATCGATGTTGAAACAGCATTCACAGATCAAATCGATGCAATGAACATCCTCGAGAAAATGGTTGTTAAAGCCATAACAGATGTTAAGGAACACTGTAAGGATGCCCTCGACACACTGGAATTCGATCTTCAAATACCTGAAACACCATTCCCAAGGATAGAGTACGATGAAATGGTTGAAATGGTGAACAACAAGGGTGTTAAAATGGAACATGGTGAAGACATGTCCAGAGCAGCTGAAAAAGTAATGGGAGAATTGATGGATGGTTACTACTTTATAACAGCATGGCCAACTGATATAAAACCATTCTATGTACAGCCAAGTGCAGAAGATCCAGCTAAAAGCTGTGCATTCGATCTGATGTACAAGGACCTGGAAATTTCCTCTGGAGCTATGAGGATTCACAACCACGACCTACTGGTTGAAAAAATTAAGAGCAAAGGATTAAACCCAGATTCATTCAACAGGTACCTGGCAGCATTTGAATATGGAATGCCACCACATGCAGGTTGGGGTGTTGGAGCTGAAAGGTTCACCATGACCATGACTGGCCAGACCAACATCAGGGAAACAGTACTGTTCCCAAGGGACAGAAGGAGACTTACACCGTAAAAATAGTTTCCACATTTTTTTTTATTTTTTTAAATAAACTCAAAACAGAATAATCTCAATTTGAAGTACTGATTCTACAATTAATATTAATACCCTGACAGTTAGGAGTTGAAAGTACCATGAATAAAATCATAGACTTGGCAGTTGTAGGGGCAGGCCCTGCAGGAATGATGGCTGCAATCACAGCATCATCCAACGGTAACAGTGTAATATTGATAGAAAAGAATAATTCAGCCGGTAAAAAACTCCTTATCACGGGCAACGGTAGATGCAACCTCACAAACACTAAACCAATGAATGATTTCCTCAAAAAATTTCAGAAGAAGGGCAGTTTTCTGAGATCTGCCTTCACTGCCTTGACAAACAACGATCTCATTGACTTCTTCGAAACTCGAGGACTCAAACTAAAGGTAGAATCCGATGGAAGGGTGTTCCCTGTAACAGACAATTCAAGGGATGTCCTCGGCATACTGTTAAAAGAACTTAAAAAACAGTTCGTGAATATAAGGTACAGCACAACTGTTGTTTCAGTTCATCAGGATCCCCAGGGCTTTAGACTTATATTGGATCATGGCGAGGATATAATGGCCAAAAATGTGGTTTTAGCTACTGGTGGTGTATCCTACAGTGCCACTGGAAGTGATGGTGAGGGTCATAAAATTGCAGAGGAAACTGGACACAATATAACAGCACTTGAACCTGGCATCGTTCCAGTTTTAACACACGAATTTTGGGTGCGTGAACTCAGCGGATTACAATTAGAATCTGCTGCTGCAGTTATAAAACATTCAAAGGGCAAAGTTAAATTGGAAGGAGATTTACTCTTCACACATCAAGGTTTGTCAGGGCCGATGATTCTCAACAACAGTGCAAAACTGGTGGAAATACTGAGGAGGGATGAGAGGATACTTTTAAACATTGACATTCACCCCGAAAAAACTGTGAACCAGCTTTCAGAAGAATTTTTAACTGCTAGAGAAGAACATGGAAAGGTCGATCTGGGCAATCATATGAAGTTAAAATTGCCAAACAGGATGATACCATTGTTTCTTGAGATGGCAGGGGCCGATCCCAAACTTAAGATGAATCAACTGGGAAAAAAGGAGAGAAACAACATAATAAATCTTCTAAAATCATTTCCCCTCACAGTGACTGGCACTTCTTCAATTGATAAGGCCATGGTTACTTGTGGTGGAGTATCAAGCAAGGACTTCGATCCTAACACCATGGAATCTAAAACTGTTACAGGTCTTTTTTTTGCTGGAGAACTGGTTGATGGTTGCGGACCTAGTGGAGGATACAACTTACAGCAGGCATTCTCAACTGGCTTCCTCGCAGGGTCAAAAATTAATAGATAAATACGATAAAATCAATCATAATCATTTTTTATTTAAGAACCATTTCTTTAATTTTTTTGTATTTTAACTTGAATTATTGTTTAGTTATTAGGTTTTTTCTATATTTTTCTTTACCATAATTTATTAATATTAAGTAATATATAATTAGTAATACTTATAGTAGATTCTAAAAATAGGGAAATTGTATTTTTTGCAAGGTGGTCACATGTCCTATGGAGAAAATGAAGGAGAAAAAAGGAAAAAACTAAAAACAAAACCCAAATCTGATGAAGTTCTAGATGAAGAATCTGAAATGTTTCCAGATGCTGAAGAAGAAAGGATGAAAGTTGCCCCTGCAGATCTTCTAGAAAAAGAAAGACCAGACCTTCTTGAGAAGGAATATGGAAAAAATGTGAAGGTAAACCCACAGAAAAACAAGAAGAATACTTAAGAAATAATATCCAATAAAGAATCAATTAAAATCCTTTAAACTAGAGCTAGTAATATTAAAAAAAAGAAAATGTGGAGCTGTATCCACGTGGATCTTATTTACTCTTCATTTTTTGCCTTGCCGTACTCTTCAATCGATCTTGAAATGAAGTAGAATACAACTATTATACCCACTATCCATGTGAAATTTTGGACTATTCCCTTCACTGTTCCATCGTTTGGAATCTGTATACTTCCAAAGGTTATGAGGGGTATGAAGATAAGATAAACCACTATAACTGATGTTGTTATTGCTTTTCTTATTTCTCCTGAGTTGAACTGTCCTGTGCCAGACATGTAGTTTGCAATTATCAGGGTTCCAAAGAATGTTACCACACCAATTCCTAAAAATATCCACAGTATTGACAAGCCCAGCAGGGTGATGATGAGGGGTATGATGAGAAGATCGATGACGCCAAGTATAAGGATCATTTTAACAGTGTTGAACCATTTTTTGTGTCTTGAATTTAATACCTGTCTGTTGAGATTTTCTTTTTCTCTTTCCATTCGTTTTTTATCTTTGTCGAGCCATTCAACCTTTCTTTGAAGTTCTTCGTTTTCCTTTTCGAGTTTTATTATTTTGGCCCAGTCTAGATTCCTGATATCGTTGTTAAGTTCGTTCCGTTCATTGAGAAGTTTTTTTATTTCTTCATCCAGCTCTTGCTTGTTGGATTCATCCATCCTATTACACCCCACTACTATGATAAATAAACCTGTAAATTGTAGTCAAAAAATATTTAACAGTCATACTTAATTATGTTGGGTTTAGTTATTTAAATTATGAGCAAATACTCGTTGATTTCGTTTAATTTTAGTAGTTACTGTTTTAAGATTTGCAGGTCCAATCCAATAATAGTCTAGGCTCAAGGGGAAAAATATGATAAAAATTAGTTACGATATCAAAGTTTATAGGCAAGAGTTAATAAATAATATTAAGAAAGCAGATGTTGTTGTTGAGCTTGGATGTCATGTAGGTAATTCAACAGCTATAATAGCTGAGCTTTCACCAAATGGAAGGGTAATTGCACTGGATAACAGTCCTGAAGCTATAACTCCCATGAAATTGTTAGAGGAAAACAATTCCAATATAAATTTTTACAAGGCCGATGTAAGGCTTCATGAAACCCTTGAAATGGTTGCTAAACAAATTAAAGAAATAGGTAGATGTGACGTACTGTCTGTTGACCTTGGAGGAGGATACCATCCTGACACTGTGTTCAAGGTATTTTTCATATGGTCATCAACTTTAAAACCACGTTTAACTATAATTAGAAATAGGGGATTAGTAGATTTTATACATTCAGCTCAAGCAGAAGAAGAGATTAAATCCCAAGAGGGATGGCTGGAATCATCAGGAAATGATGGGATACCACCAAGATTGAAGGAGTTCAAACTCTGGTCTTCAAAATTAAGTTAAGGATGGAATGTTTATGATAGGTAAAAGAATCAGGATCGAACGTATATTAAACAGAAAAACAGGAAGATGCGTCATAGTACCAATGGATCATGGTATGAGCATTGGACCGGTGGACGGAATAATAGATATGGCAGAAACCATTGATGAAGTTGCAAGCGGAGGAGCAAACGCTGTAATAGAACATAAAGGAATGGTTGGCAAAGGTCACAGAGGATACGGTAACGACATAGGTCTTATCATCCACCTGTCAGCAAGTACATCGGTGGGACCAGACCCTGACCACAAGGTGCTAGTAACCTCGGTGGAAAAGGCATTGAAACTAGGTGCAGATGCTGTTTCAGTCCACGTGAACATTGGTTCAGAAAAGGAACCTGAAATGTTGGTGCAGATGGGAACCATTGCAGAAACATGTGATGAATGGGGAATGCCACTCATAGCCATGATGTACCCAAGGGGAAAGAAGATAGAAAACGAACACAGTGTAGATGTGGTGAAGCTAGCTGCAAGGGCAGGAGCAGAACTCGGAGCAGATATCATAAAAACCAACTACACAGGAGATCCACAGACCTTTAAAGAGGTTGTTGACGGATGCCCAGTACCTGTTGTAATAGCAGGAGGACCAATGGTAGAAACAGACAAACAACTGCTTGAAATGGTTAAAAATTCTGTTGATGTCGGAGGAGCAGGTGTTGCAATTGGCCGTAACATATTCCAGGCTAAATCACCTAGCAAAACCACCAGGGCCATAGCTGAAATTGTTCATAACAACATGGAAGTTGAAGATGCACTCAAGATACTAAACGGCACAAGCTAACTAAAGATTCATGAATCAACTCCTATATTTTTTTAATTATTTTTTAGAAGGTAACACCAATGAAATTCGCATGGATTAAGGCAGAAGGACAAAACTGGGACGAAAAAAAACTGTTAATAACAGCGGCTCTTGAATCTGGAATTGACCACATCGTAGACTACGAAGATCCAGAGAAAATAGCCAAACTCGGAAATCTCAGCGTAGTGTCCAACACAAAGGATTCAGACATACACATGGTAGGAATTAATGGAGAAGGTGATGGAACCTTAACCATTCCCGACGATCTATCCAACTCCAAGGATCTTGCAGATTTAACAGCCCTTAAAGCTAGTGGCAGTACAGTTGCGGCTTACATGGAAATAAATAGTAAAAAACACGAAGAACTAGCAAGTAAACTCGGGAAAACTGCAGATTATCTGGTTCTTCAAGGTAAAGATTGGACTGTCATACCCCTTGAAAACATCATAGCAGAACTCCAAGGCCAGGACGTCAAGATCATAGCAGCTGTGAAGGATTTTGATGAGGCCAAACTTGCACTTGAAACACTGGAATACGGTACAGACGGTGTTCTTTTAATTCCTAACGACATATCCCAGATAAAAAAGGTTGCAGAATTCATAGAGAAAATAGACTCTGAAACCTACCAACTCGTTGCAGCGAACGTTACCAAGGTTGAACCAGTTGGATCTGGAGACAGGGTATGTGTAGACACCTGTTCCATGATGCAAGTAGGCGAGGGAATGCTGGTTGGCTCCTACTCAAAGGGCCTTTTTTTGGTTCACAGTGAATCATTAGAAAGTGAATATGTGGCAAGCAGACCCTTCAGGGTAAATGCTGGACCTGTACATGCATATGTAATGACACCTGGCAACAAAACCAGATACCTATCAGAGATAGAAACAGGTGACGAAGTATTAACGGTTGACTCTAAAGGAAACACCAAAACAACAGTTGTGGGACGTGTTAAAATAGAGAAAAGACCTCTCATGCTGGTTGAAGCTGAACATGAAGGTGTGAGTGTAAGGACTTTGCTTCAAAATGCAGAAACCATTAGACTCATCAATCAAGACGGTGACCCAGTGTCAGTTGCTCAGCTCAAGGTGGGGGACAGGGTCATGGTTTACTTAGATAAATCAGCCAGACACTTTGGAATGGCCATAGAAGAATCAATAATAGAGAAGTAAGATGGAGAAATCTTCACCACCCGTGAATAAAGTTTATGAATTATATTTAATGATTAAAATGTTTGATCCTTAATAATTTGGATAAAACCCAAAACACAGGTGATTCTAATCATGACGGGATACACTGTTAAACTAATAGAACCCCAAGCAAAGGATGACATGTTTGACGAGCTTGTAAGCAAAGTCAGATATGAAAGAAAGGCCAATATAAACGGGGCTTGTGTTAAATTATTAACAGACAATCATGACTTTAAGGAAGAGTGGGAAGACAACTTCAAATTTATGAACGAAGATATAAGGCCCCACGCCAAAATTTTCACCGTTGATGATGGGGGAGAACTCGAAGTTCTCTACGAAACTGTTTCCAAAACCTGTATCATTAAAAATTGTGACTACTACGGATGGGTTAAGAGCATAGCTCTGGCTGTTATATCAGATTTCTTTGAAGAGTACCATTCTGTACACAGGAGATACTCGGTCCACGGATCAACAGTGGACTACGAAGGACATGCCATAGCACTTATAGGTCCTCCAGGTACAGGTAAAAGTACGTTGACCTATGGATTACTCCAAAACAAGGATTTTAATTACATCTCTGATGATTGGTTTTTCACCAGACTGTTTGAAAATGCGACTGTTGTTTACGCATCTGAAAAAAATAGTTACATCAGAGACGATATAATCAATGTGTGGACATGCTTCACAGATGAACTCAAACGTGTCAAGCTTGATAATAAGGGCAGAGGATTGGCAGACGTTAACACCCTATTTAAGGGTAGAAGTAGGGAAAGCTCTACACTCATGTCAGTTGTACTCCTTGAGAGAGATACTAACCATCCTCCATTTAAAAAGCTTGAACTTGAAGAGGCCATGAAGTTCATGGAAGAAAAGGATTTCTGTAATCCCCATCAACTGGTAAAAGACAACAGAAAATTTAAACTCAGATACAACTTCTTCAGGGAAGTATTCAGCAAACTCGATGTTTATCTATTAAATATCATTGAAACCCCTGAACAAAGTCTTGAAAGAATTAAAAAACTCGCAAAAAGGTGATCGAACAATGAGGGCATTTCTCGCGGTGGATTTAGATCCAAACTTAACCTACAAAATAATGAACATCCAAAAACAGCTGGCACAGGTCAGTTCCAACATTAAACTGGTTGAAGAAGAGAACCTTCATTTTACCTTCAAATTTCTGGGGGATATTACCCCTGAAAGGAAAGATACCATAGTGGAAATGACAGAGGAACACATCAAAGACTACGCTCCATTCAACATAAACATCAAGGGATTGGGAGCATTTCCAAGCACAGATTACATCAAAGTTGTATGGCTGGGTGTTGAACATCCTGGTGCATTTTCAAAGGTCCAACGCGAACTCGACATGGAATTCTCAAAAATGGGCTTTAACAAAGAAAGAAGCTACATACCTCACCTCACTATTGGACGTGTTAAAGGAACTAAAAACAGGGATGAACTCAGTGCGTTGGTAAAGGAACTAGAAAATATTGAGATAGGATCCATGAACATAGATAGGTTAACACTTAAAAAAAGTGAACTAACTCCGGTAGGTCCTATTTACACTGATCTTCACGATATTTTCTTGTGAAAATATAATTTTTTGTATGGTATGAATTTATTGCAGTGTAAGGAACCATTGTATTTTTCATAATTTTTTTAATATTTAAGGTGAGTTTATTGTCAGAACTAGATTACGATACTATTTTAAAGGGAATTAAACCCTCAAAACAGGAACATGAAGAAGTAATGAAACTCTCAGGAGATCTTGTTAATGTTATAAATGATACTGCTTCAGAACTGGGTGTTGAAGTAGAAGCTGCACTTGTAGGTTCTGTTTCCAAGGGAACTTGGCTTTCAGGAAATGCTGACATTGACATTCTAATGAAATTTCCACTAGATACATCAACAAAACTTTTAAAGAAGTACGGCCTTGAAATAGGTCATGAAACCATAAAGAAAATGGAAGGGGCAGCTGAGGAACGCTACGCTTCACATCCCTATGTAACAGGTTACATCAATGATTACTACATAGATTTTGTGCCCTGTTACGATATAAAATCCTACAAGGAACTTAAAAGTGCTGTTGACAGAACATTACTCCACACCAAATATATTCAGGCCAACTTGACCCCTAAACAGGAGGATGAAGTTGTTTTGCTCAAGAAGTTCATGGAATCTGTGGGCACCTATGGTTCAGAGTTTAAGGTGGGAGGATTTTCAGGGTACCTCTGCGAACTCATGATACTGGAGTACGGAAGCTTCAAAGAAACCATCCAGAATGCGGCTCTTAACTGGAAATACGGCCACACAATCGATCTCATGAACTACCAAACAGGGGGAAACTTCAAGGATCCTTTGGTAGCAGTTGATCCCGTTGATCCAAACCGGAATGTGGCCGCAGCACTCACCCTCCAGAAAATGTCAGAATTCGTGGTGGCTGCAGTGAACTTCCACCAAGAACCCAATGAATCTTACTTCAAACAAAAAACCCATGAAATGGATGAGGAAATCCTTAAGGAACTCTTCAATAATAGAAAAACCAAAACTGTACTCATAACATTCAAACCTCCAAACATACCTGCAGATGCTGTTTATCCGCAGATTAAAAAGACCGAACATTCCATTGTTAGGATGGTTGAGTCTGAGGGTTTTGAAGTGTTTGGAAGTGCATCTTGGACAGATGAAATCAACGAAGCTGTGATGTTAATAGAATTTGAAGTCTGGGAACTACCAGTTCTTAAAAAACATTTAGGACCTAAAATTTGGATAAGGGAACATCAGAAAAGATTTTTAGATAAGTACCCTGATAATGCTTGGATAGAAGAAGATAGGTGGGTAGTGGGTGTTCCAAGGGAATATACGCAAGTCTTAACCCTTCTCTCTGACCTTATGTCAGGTAAAAAATCTGGATATCTCCAGTTTGGGAAGCATCTTAAAAATAGGATCATGGCCGATCACCAGATATTGGACGTTAAAAATATCTTGGACTCCCAGTCCAACACATCGGGATTCATCAAATTTTTATACGAATATTTACACCCTGGAGACAAAATATTCCGGTAAAGAATTAGTATGAATGGTTCATTTTATTTATAACCTTCCTTTTTAACTTTTTTTTATTTCAACTCTTAAACTTGCTGATCATGGTGGACCTTCTTTGCACATTATTTTAGATGAAATTTGGTTGCCACATCCTTTTTTATCATGAATTGGAAATCCTTTAATAGTTATTATTACATATTATAATATAAGTAATAACTATTATGGGTGATGCATATGAAATGGAATGATATGTTGATACTGATCAGTATCTTCGCAGTTGGAATTGTTCTGGCCCAACACTTGAATGTTGTTTCATCTGAAAGTATGGAACCCTTACTTCACAAGGGAGACATTGTCATCATAAACTACGAAACCGACAATATAGATGTTGGAGACGTGGTGGTATACAATGCAACATGGTTTGACCATAAACCAGTAATTCACAGGGTAATAAATAAACAAGCAGTAAATGGAAGTTATATCTATACATTAAAGGGTGATAACAATCAAAAAGAGGATCCAGAAATAGTCTACCCCAAAGCTGTGATTGCAAAGGTAGTTAAAATAAACCATCAAATGCTAATCTTGCCAAAACTAGGGTACATCTCATTCTGGTTCCATGAACTCATGGAATATTTCTTCGGACAAACCATTCTTTACTATCCCTCCTAAACAGTATTCCACTTGATTTTGACATCCTAAACTACGATGAAATTGAAAGTAGGCTAAACTTTGATTTGCTGCTTTCATATTTTTCTAGAAATTATTTGATTATCCTCATTTAATTTTCGTTTTTAGAAGAAATTTTTTCAATAGCTTACTTATGCATTAAACTTGACTGGAAGTTTCTGATTGAAGATTTGGTTTCTATATGATGGTTAAAGTTGTTGACTGTGTTAATTGTGTCTTATTTCCATATAAATAACTGTAAGTCATTTTAAATAACTACCAGTCAACTATTACTATTTTTAAATGAAATAACAACTCTTTAATATGGGCTTTATTTTAGAAACAAGGTCATTTAAAGCTGTTTTACGGGAAAATAAAATAAAAAGATTTATATGATATTTTGGTTGTAAATAATAATTAACCAAACCTCATTGTAATAAATGATTGGTTGGGAAACGGGGGAATTGCAATAAGGAAAAAATTATTATATTCCATCACAGCTCTTTTATTTTTAGTACTGATCCTGAATATAGGTGCAGGTGCTGCAGCCTCAACAGCTCAAGCATCGGGTTCAACAACTGGAACCATTAAAACTACAACCACCAGTAACACTACTCTTGTTAGCGGATTAACCTCTGCTCAGATCAAAGATGGATACACCAGGGCACAGAATTTTTACAACACCAACCACAGACTTCCAAACTACGTGAGCTATGGTACCAAGAAGGTAATGATATCAGACTTCCAGACCATACTCGCAACCCAAGGACTCAAGATAAACATGTACTACTCAAGGCCAGTTTACATAACAAGTGACAATATAAACAACAAAACCGCAGATAACACAAGAATAAACAACATAGTAACAGGACTAAAAGCTCTGGGCATTAAAGCCTACAACATGGGAATAGGTCCTAACACCCACGTGAAAGTGTTGCAAAATACTAATGTACCACAAAATGCACTCATTGTAGATATCTATGGTGGTGCAGATGCAGGAACTCTTCTTGAAATGGGTCAATCTTGGTATAAAAAAATAAAGGGTGCAAGATCTGTTTACAGTATATTTTGGCCACCTTCAAAGGTAATAACTGGTTTAGCATTTTTAGAACGAGCTCATGATGACAATTACAGTCCTGCTTCATTTACTGGACTGGCTAACCCAGATCAATATTTAATAAATAATGGTTACAACTACATCTACTCTAAAGACATTAAAACCATTGTAAATAGTATATTCAAACAAGTATCAACTAATTAATATACTATTTTTTTATCCTTTTTTGAATTCCATAAGCTAAATTGAAATAACGATTTTAATCAACCTTATCTAATATTACAGTCTACTTAATTAATTTGAGCTGTTAAGCTTTTAACCATCCTATTAATCCAGCCATTAAATCATATTTTAGTATCCCTTCATGTAATTATCAATTAAATCATCATCTACCCTATATAAATCTTCTCGGAAATATTCTAAAAAAAATAATAGAGCATAAATTACATTAATTATGTGTGCTTTTGTGCATTTTGATTCTTTATATTATCTATAGTGATAATATTACATACTAAACATGAAAAATTCTAATTCAAAAGTTTTTTACGTGAATTATAGATGATATCAACTAATTTACATTTAATTGAAATTAGTTGGTAGTATATAATCTGTAAAGTTTAAAGGGGGAGATTAATATACCTGGAAAAATATTGGTTGTGGAAGATGATGGTATACTAGCCACAGCTTTACAAGTGAAACTTGAAAATTGGGGATACAAAAGTCCTGTAGCCTTTACTAGTCAAGATGCAGTGAAACAGTTTCACAAAACCAAACCTGACCTTGTTATTATGGATATAACTCTTAAAGGTAAATTAAATGGTATTGAAACAGCTGAACTCATTGATTCTGAACTTCAAACCCCTATAATATATTACAGTTCAAGCACCGATAAAGAACTATCAGCCAGACTTAAAAATATTCAAAATAGGGATTATGTGTCTAAAACATCTGAAGATGAGACTTTAAGATCATCAATTGAAAAACATATCAAATTAAAATCTAACCGAGATTTTGAAAAGTTGATGACCCAAAAAACTTCAAGGAAAGATCTCACTGATTTTAACAAAGAAGAGGGGGATGTGAACACGAATAGAAATTTAAATACACTGAAAAATAACGTATCCTATCCAGATACAGAAAGTTCTAAACCAAAGAATGTTGAAGCCATGAATGACAAATGTGCTGAAGCTAACTCTGTTTCGTCTGTTGGAACATTTAACAATGTCAGTAACTTCGATGAGTCCATTGAAGCTAAAAATTATGGATCACATCAAACCATCGAAACAGAACTTAAAAAACTGGAAACAAATTTCACTAAGATATTTAAGGACTCCAAATCACAGCATCAGAAGATTGTTGAACTAAACAATTTAGTGGAAGAATATAAAGGATTGTTGGCAGAGAAAGACATCCAAATAAATGAATTAAAGGCTGAACAAACTAAATTAGAGGAAAGATTAATTGAATCTAAAGATCAGTTCCGAACAGTTTTAAATGAGATGTGCAGTGTAAACGATCAGATAAACAAATTTATTGGAACTCTTAATGATTAACTAAACTTGGACCAACCTACTGATGTTCTGCAAATAATTCAAGTTAGAAATTTAAGAGCAAAAGAATTTATTGAAGATTCTTTGACTGTCTGTAATATTTGCTTTTATAAGATCAAGGGATGATCCTTAACTATATATCACGGAATATGGAATTAATAAATACATTTGTAAGGAAAAAATAAATTAGAGATAATGAGCTGTTTTAATGCTTATAATAGAATAGCGGATCATGTTCTTCATTAATATTTTAAGAGTAGAACCCAAATTATCTTTAGAATATTTTATTTCCATTTTTTTCTAAATAAAATGGATTTTTCAAATGCAGCTATTCATAAGTTGTTATGAGGATACTGAATATCAATTAAATGGCATAATTAAAATGGGGGGTCAAAGTTTATGGAAGATTTTGAATTGAATAATGAAGGATTACCAACGATACCAGAAATTGCATGGGAATTTATCTTTGATTCCATCGAAGCACCCATCATGATCTTGGATGATAAACATAGGATTGTTCGTATAAATGAAAGTATGAAGCAGGCATTTAATATTCCGGATGATCCCATCCTGGAGAAGTGTTACAAGATCGTTCATGGTACAGAGAATCCACCAGATTTTTGTCCCCATTCTCAAACCTTAAAAAATAATCAACAGTGCACCGAAGAAGTTGAGTTATCAGATATCGATGCTTGGCTCTTAGTAACAACCAGCCCTATACAAAATAATGATGGCGAACCTATTGGAAGCACACACATAGCTCAGGACATTACAAAACTAAAACAAACACAAGAAAAAAACCAACAATCCTTGGAATTGAAGGATTTATTGATAAAAGAAACACATCACAGGGTGAAAAATAATTTAGTCACATTGTCAAGCCTTCTTTACCTCCAAGCAGAGCATGTAGAAGATCAAAAAGCTAAAGATATTTTGTTAGACTCTAAAAATCGTGCCAGGGCCATGGCAATCATACATCAAAAACTTTACAGCAATAAAAATTTAGAAACCATAAACTTGAGCTACTACCTCAACCAGCTCATGGACGAGGTATTAAAATCTTATTCCATAACAGACAAGATCAAATATATCCTAGATCTAGACAATATTATTTTAGATTCTAGCACTGCGTTAATCGTAGGATTAGTTGTCAATGAATTGGTTTCAAATTCCCTGAAATACGCATTTCCAGATGATGCATTGGGAGTTATCAGTGTAAGCTTTCATGAAAATGATGGTGAGTACATCCTAAAAATTTCAGATAACGGAAAAACCATTCCCCAAGATGTTGATATAAACAACATAGATTCATTCGGACTAACCATTGTGAACCTTCTTGTTAATCAAATAGAAGGCCAAATTTCTGTTGAAAGGGTTGCAGGAACAACTTTTACGATTAAATTCAAAGAGAAAAGAGAAAACTAAACTTACATGTCTAAGGCACATCTATCAAAACTAAAATTAACGAAAGAAAATTTTTATTTTGTAGGGAGTTCAAGTTTTCTTGTAACTCCCAACACCCTATCTACCTCTCCATTTTCATTGTACAGAAAAGATGTCACCACTTCGGTTGGTATTTTAGAACCATTTTTATGGGTTTGATCAACCAAGTGTTTGCTGACTTTCAATGATTCGTCTCCTGACAAAATTGATTGAATCCTTTCAGGCAAAGCTTTCATTATTCTTTGATAGGATTCCTTGGTCAGTACATCTTCCATTGATTGTTCTAGTACTTCATCAGGAGTGTAACCCCTTAGACCTTCGACTGAATCACTGACATAATTAAATTTAGCTGATTTCAGATCTAAGATCCATATCACATCGCCAAGATTTTTTGATATGATGCTGTGAAGTTCCTGTTTTTCATCAAATTCCTTTTTTAGTTCTTGTTTTTTTAGTGCAAGCTCTATTGCAAACTTCAACTCATTGTCATCGAATGGTTTAATGATGTAAGCATAGGGGGATGTTTTATGGGCTCGTTCCATGATCATTTCTGAGGAATATGCTGTTACATAAATAATAGGAATATCTACATGTTTTTGAATATTTTCGGCTGCTGTTATTCCATCTTCATTTCCATATAGCACCACATCCATGATAATCAAATCTGGCTTATTTTTAATGGCAGTTTCCACGGCATCTGACGATGATTTAACATTATCTAGAACTGAGTATCCCCAACTTTCAATTTTCATTCTCATTTCTAGTGATGTTATCATTTCATCTTCCACTATCAATATTTTCTTCATATGGATTACACCTGATTACGAATTTTGAAAATTGTTTTTGATTTTTATTGAAAAATTTGTATAGAATAAAGGTTTATATTTTAACTTATTTTATTTTTTATACCATAAACTTTGTTATAGTTGTAATTATAAAAAAACAAGTGCAATGAAAAGAGGATTATTTAATGTTCTGTATTTAAATCAAAAATAATTCCATCGATATGAGTAATTTCACCCTCATCCCCATAGACGGGTTGACCCATTTCATGGAAATAATTTATTTTATTATTATTTCGGATTCTGTAGTTCATTGTGAAGGAAACCTTTGAGTTCAATGAATTATTCATTGTGTTTAATACATTTTCCTGATCTTCTTCTATAATGAACTGTTCTAGAAAATGACCTTCAAAATCAGTTAATTCTCTTTCACTTAGCCCAATTATAGATTCAGATGAGCCATTAATGAAATTTACTTTTTTATCTTTAACAAAGAACCGATACAACAACCCATGCAGATTGTCCAAGACTTCGTCTTTAATCTCAACCCTTTTTTGCCTTTGATATGTATCAATGGCAGTTTCTATTGTGAATTTTAGTTCCATCTCATCTAAAGGTTTCACCAAGTACCTGAACGGTTTAGTAGTTTCAGCCTCTTCAATTAACTCATGGCTTGAATATGCTGATAAGTAAACCACCGGCACATCTATCTTTTTTTGTATTTCCCTAACTGTCTCAATACCGTTCATTTTTCCTGCTAATTGAATATCCATTAAAATTAAATCAGGATTTAAATCAACAACATTATCTACAGCTTCTTCACCAGTTTGAAAATGACCAACAACCTCAAATCCAAGTGACATTAATTGTAGAGTAGTTCCCACTCTTAAAATTCCCTCGTCCTCTACAATCAATATTTTTCTAGACATTGATTTGATTTAGTTATTAATGTTATTAAAATATTTTCCATAAATTAGTCTATAAATATAAAATATTAAAATAAACTGCTGATACTCAAGTTTTCTCTTTTAACAGAAATGTAAATCCTAAAAATAGAAATTTTAAATTACTGGCAATTAAATCATTATAATTTAAATATAGTCCTTAAAAAAAAAAAATAACCCTAGAAATAGGGTTCCCAATTGGGGTTAAAGTTTATTTCCTTTTATTAGATACAAAAGCTCCGAATATCATCACTAATGCCATGAATAGCATTGGCAATGGTACACCTGTTCTTTGCATTGGAATAGTGCCAACTTCAGTCTGATTTTTTACTTTTGTTGGAGTCACATTCTTAACTGGATCATCAACCGGTGTCATAGTAATATTAACTAGTACTACGTCACTTCCACCTTTACCATCGCTCACAATTATTGTGAAGCTGTCAGGGCCATTGTAGTTTGCATTTGGTGTGTACGTGTATGTACCATCAGCATTAACAACGACTGTACCGTGCGTTGGGTTAGTGTTCTTGGTATAGGTTAATGTATCTCCATCAACATCTGTACCAGTTACTTTTCCAGTTGCCTGGGTATCTTCGGGTATGGTTTGACTGTCTCCGGTGCCAACAGGGGCATCATTAACTGGTGTTACATCGATTGTAACAGTGACTACGTCACTTCCACCTTTACCATCGCTCACAATTATTGTGAAGCTGTCAGGGCCATTGTAGTTTGCGTTTGGTGTGTATGTGTATGTACCATCAGCGTTTACTACAGCTGTACCATGGCTTGGATTAGAGTTTTTGGTATAGGTTAATGTGTCTCCATCGACATCTGTTCCAATTACTTTTCCAGTTGCCTGGGTATCTTCCGGTATGGTTTTACTGTCTCCGGTGCCAACAGGGGCATCGTTAACAGGTGTTACATCTATTGTAACAGTGACTACGTCACTTCCACCATTACCATCGCTCACAGTTACTGTGAAGCTGTCAGGGCCATTGTAGTTTGCATTTGGTGTGTATGTGTACGTACCATCAGCATTTACTACGGCTGTACCGTGGCTTGGATCTGTGTTTTTGGTATAGGTTAATGTATCTCCATCAACATCAGTACCAGTTACTTTACCAGTAGCCTGGGTATCCTCAGGTATGGTTTGGCTGTCTCCGGTGCCAACAGGGGCATCATTAACAGGCATTACATCTATTGTAACAGTGACTACGTCACTTCCACCATTACCATCGCTCACAGTTACTGTGAAGCTATCTGGTCCATTGTAGTTTGCATTTGGTGTGTATGTGTACGTACCATCAGCATTTACTACGGCTGTGCCATGGCTAGGATTAGTGTTTTTGGTATAGGTTAATGTGTCTCCATCAATATCTGTTCCAGTTACTTTTCCAGTAGCTTGGGTGTCCTCTGGTATGGTTTTACTGTCATCGTTACCTATTGGTGCATCGTTGACTGGTGTAACGTTAATATTTACGGTGACTACGTCACTTCCACCATTACCATCGCTCACAGTTACTGTGAAGCTATCTGGTCCATTGTAGTTTGCATTTGGTGTGTATGTGTACGTACCATCAGCATTTACTACGGCTGTGCCATGGCTAGGATCTGTGCTCTTGGTATAGGTCAATGTGTCTCCATCAACATCTGTTCCAGTTACGTTTCCAGTAGCTTGGGTATCCTCAGGTATGGTCTTACTGTCATCGTTACCTATTGGTGCATCGTTGACTGGTGTAACGTTAATATTTACGGTGACTACGTCACTTCCACCTTTACCATCGCTCACAATTATTGTGAAGCTGTCAGGTCCATTGTAGTTTGCGTTTGGTGTGTATGTGTATGTACCATCTGCGTTAACAACGGCTGTACCATGGCTTGGGTTAGAGTTTTTGGTATAGGTTAATGTGTCTCCATCGACATCTGTTCCAGTTACTTTTCCAGTAGCTTGGGTATCCTCAGGTATGGTTTTACTGTCATCGTTGCCTATTGGTGCATCGTTAACAGGTGTTACATTGATTGTAACAGTTACTGTATCTGTTCCACCATTACCATCGCTCACTGTTACAGTGAAGCTATCTGGTCCATTGTAGTTTGCGTTTGGTGTGTATGTGTATGTACCATCTGCGTTTACTACAGCTGTACCGTGGCTAGGATCTGTGTTCTTGGTGTATGTTAATGTGTCTCCATCGACATCTGTTCCAGTTACTTTTCCAGTAGCCTGGGTATCCTCAGGTATGGTCTTACTGTCTCCGGTGCCAACAGGGGCATCATTAACAGGTGTTACATCTATTGTAACAGTGACTACGTCACTTCCACCATTACCATCGCTCACAGTTACTGTGAAGCTATCTGGTCCATTGTAGTTTGCGTTTGGTGTGTATGTGTACGTACCATCAGCATTTACTACGGCTGTACCGTGGCTAGGATTAGTGTTCTTGGTATAGGTTAATGTGTCTCCATCAACATCTGTTCCAGTTACTTTTCCAGTAGCCTGGGTATCCTCAGGTATGGTCTTACTGTCTCCGGTGCCAACAGGGGCATCATTAACAGGTGTTACATCTATTGTAACAGTGACTACGTCACTTCCACCATTACCATCACTCACAATTATTGTGAAGCTATCAGGACCGTTGTAGTTTGCATTTGGTGTGTATGTATACGTACCATCTGCGTTTACTACGGCTGTACCATGCGTTGGGTTAGAGTTTTTGGTATATGTCAATGTGTCTCCATCGACATCTGTTCCAGTTACTTTTCCAGTTGCCTGGGTATCTTCTGGTATGGCTTTACTGTCTCCGGTGCCTATTGGTGCATCGTTGACTGGTGTTACATTGATTGTAACAGTTACTGTATCTGTTCCACCATTACCATCGCTCACAATTACTGTGAAGCTGTCAGGGCCATTGTAATTAGCATTAGGCATGTACGTGTACGTACCATCAGCATTAACAACGACTGTACCATGCGTTGGGTTAGAGTTTTTGGTATATGTCAATATGTCTCCATCAACATCAGTACCAGTTACCTTACCTGTCGCCTGAGTATCCTCTGGTATGGTTTTACTGTCTCCGTTGCCTATTGGTGCATCGTTGACTGGTGTAACGTTAATATTTACTGTGACTATGTCACTTCCACCTTTACCGTCACTCACAATTACTGTGAAGCTGTCAGGGCCATTGTAATTAGCATTAGGCATGTACGTGTATGTACCATCAGCATTAACAACGACTGTACCGTGGCTAGGATCTGTATCTTTGGCAAATGTTAATGTATCTCCATCAACATCAGTACCAGTTACTTTTCCAGTAGCCTGGGTATCTTCTGGTGTGGTTTTACTGTCTCCGGTGCCAACAGGGGCATCGTTTACAGGGGTCACGTTAATATTTAAATTTCCTGTGGCGGTGTTACCTGTATTATCACTTGCAGTGTAAGTTATAGTTGGAACTGGTCCATTATAATTACTTGCTGGAGTGAATAAATAACTACCATCAGAATTAATCACTATCTTTCCAACTCCAGGTATGTTCACAGTACCAGGTGCATAGGTCGTACCGTTTATTACGAAATTCACTACTGTGACAGGTCCATCTGGATCTGAAGCAGGTAAATTTCCAGATATTGGTGTGTCTTCAGGTGTTGTTTTAGAGTCGTTGTTAGCAGTTGGTAAACCATCAACAGTTGTTATAACTGGTGGGGCTTGATTGTTATTAGTATTAGGATCAGTAATTCCTGAAGGTACCTGTACACTAGCTGTGTTGGTTAAGGTTCCTGTTTTTGTTGAATTAACAATTCCAATTATGGTTAAAGTCACATCTTCTCCATTTGCGAGAGTTACTCCTGTCCATGCACCTGTTACTGGGTTGTAAGAACCTTCACTAGGTGTGTAACTGGTTGCAGTAAATCCTGCAGGTAAGTTGTCTATCACAGTGAATACATCACTGGATATTATGCTTGAAGGACCATTGTTGTGTACTGTTATGGTGTAAGTTAAATTTTTACCAGCCACAACTGGGTCTGGACTGTCCGATTTGGAAATTGAAAGATCAACAGGGGCTTCTAATTCCCATAAAAACTCTAATCCATCAGCTTGACTGTCTGCACCAACACCCCACCATGAAAAAGTCACACTGGTTATGTTAGTTCCCATTATCTGAACAGTTCCTGCTGCTGTTCCTCCCAATGGATCCATGGATGCTTCAGTACTTGTAGAACTGATGGTAACACCCGGTGTTCTCTGGATGGTGCTGCTTGTAACTTCAAAACTTGTTGGTCCTGATAATTTAGTTAAATACATTCCCGAGTTAAGAAGTGTTAAAAGAGCTGATGACGATGTAATTGTGCCTCCATTTTGCAAGTTACCACCTATTCGGTCTATGTATAAAATAGGATTGTTCACTGGTCTGTTGAAGTTGAAAGTTATGGTTCCATTGTTAGCTTTGGTCAGTGTGTTCCAGCTTAGAGTTACTTCTAAAGAACTGTGTCCAGCTGCTGAAGCGTTACTCCAAAAAGCGGTATTTGTGTTGGTGGTACCTGTGGGTGTTGCAGTAACTGTAGCAGCACCATTGTGTTTTTCTGTGAAATTTACTTTTACTGGTCCTGCTGTGGAATTGTAAACTCCATTAGAACCACTCCAGGTGCCTGTCATATTTGCAGCACTTGAAGTACTCAATATACCAAAGAACATAAAGGCCATTATTACCATGAAAATTGTTACCTTTTTGATCTTTTCACCTCCTTTTTGTTTATTAGCCCATTAATCACAATTGAATAAAGGGTATTATTAGTAGGAGGAATTGATTTAAAAAACAGAGGCTCATATGATTAGTACACATGATCACATAACAAAAAGAGTTATATAACATAATTTTTTTTAAACAATATATTCACTTTAATAAAAATTATCATGGGTGATTGGTTGAAAAGGATTACAATATCGATTGAATCTGAATTGGACATGAAATTCAGAAAAAAAGCTTCACAGAAATACCAATTTGAAAGAGGATGGTACAGCATTGCAGTAGCAGAAGCCATGACTTACTGGGCAGAAGGAAAGGATCAAGAAATAGCTAGCAACAAATCAGGACCAAACACTCCATTAAAGGATCATTTAGATCAAGCCATGCTGGACAAAATAAATTCAGAGTTGAACTTGGAAGATGAAAACTTGTTTGAAAATTTTGAAAGCTTGATAAACCACATAAACAATGACACTCAACACAAGTTATTAATTGAACGTGAAAAAGGTAACATAGTCATAAAAATGGGGAATGATAATGTTTCAGATTTAAAAACAAATTTAGAATCGTTCATGTTTTTATATCGCAGTCTCGGGGTTATTTTGTCAGCTTTAGAAGAAACATCCAAGGAAAAATTTGGTATCGTAGGCATGGGGGAAATACCTCCTGTTTACATAAAAAAAATCACAGACTGAACAAAATAATTGTAGAAAGTTTTTAATTGTTTAAAACCGTTTTAAAGTATTTTAAAGGGTGAATTGGACAATTTACTTGATTTTATGTTTTATTGTTTTTTCTATGATTGGTGTTACGTTTCACTTAAAATTATATTCCATTGGAAACATATAATGAACTAGAATATTTATCAAGAAGGGGTTGATATTATGGTAGTGAAAAATAAGGTATGTAACACCCGTAAAAAACAGCGCAGATTACTTCAAAAGTATATTAAAGGTAAAAAACCAGTTAAAGCCGTTGAAAAATGTAAAATATGATTTAAATTTTTTTTTATTTCCTAAGGTCACTATCTAAATTATCTACCAGATTCTAACCTACTTTCTTTCGTATACAAATTTTGGTACGGCCTCTTTGAAGGGATCGAAATCTTCGATACTTTTAACTTCCATGCATTTCATGCTGACCATAGAATGCAGTGAAGATGGTAGTCTGAGTATTCTTTTTAGATCTATGGAAACCTTAGCATCAACCAAACTCATGTTCAAGGCAGCAATACCTTTTACAACCTTTTTATATCTTTGAGGTCCAATTTTACCCTTGAAAACACCCCATTGATTGTTAGCTATCAGATTTCTGTTTTTTAAAACATCACTTAGGAGTTTTTTATTCACATCATCTAACTGGGCTTTTTTGTTAAGATGAAGTATGGTGAACTTAACACGATCTGTAAATACTTTAGGATATCCAAAAGGAACAACGAAGTGTTCATAGGAAACCCTTTCAAAATCGAGACTAAACTCATTTTCAGGAACGTCTGCACCGACAATATACTTCACGATCTGGGCTCTGACATCACTGTCTGCTTTGAGCACAGTTGGATCGAGAATCCTCAAATGATATCCTCTGCCTGAGTAAACCACATGTATATCCTTCAGCCCAAGATCACCCTTCAACACATCGATTAGTCCGCATACTATTTCTCTGGCTTCGTTTAGACATATCTCACATACACCCTCACATTCACAGGTTCTAACTGGTATGTCCTTGGCATCAACATCGAAAACTAATTCTGCACCGTTCCATCCATCTCTTCTCTGGGGTTTGTCATAAAAAGCCACAGATGAGTAGGCTGCAAAGGGTGTTCGAACCTTTAAAAAACGTCTGAGAAAATCAGGTGTCCTAAAGATCTTGTAACGATCGTTAGGTCCCCTTCCTACATGGTCGAAACCAAATTCCCTATCTTGAATAGTGTCGGATATGAAATCCGGAACCTGTTTAATGTTCCATTCCTCTTTATAATACCTTTTCCTTTCTTCAGGTGTTGCAGGAGTTAAATATTCTATTTTTACCATCTCACACAGTTTTTTATTATTATCCACATTTATTATTATTCTTATCAAAAAACTTATTTAGAGTCCTTCTGAGTTTTAGAGGTTTTGGCTTCTGTTTTCCCTGCTTCATTTCCTGTTGACTGTTGGGATTCTTTTCTGATTATCCAGGTCATTCTGTTGTAGTAGGACAGGGGGTTGCCAATTTTTTTACAGTGTTCATCTGGTTTACAAAGACTTGGAAGGTGTAGTTTAACCTTTTCACAGCTCATGGGTGTGTACCAAGTTGTTTGTCCTTCGTTTTTAAGATCAGCTGTTTCATGCATACCAAAACCAAGTTTGGCAATGAGGTTCACCTTGTCCTGTGGTTGGTCTTCGAACAATGGAGGTGTACACCTCTCTGCAGCTCCGAATATGAGGGGCATTACCTCACCTTCAACCACGCTGAGATTTGGGTCGATGTCCGATACTCTTTTGCTTATGTTTTCGCTAAACACAGATGGATAGAGTCTGGCATAGGATATGAATGGCGTTAAAAACATGATTATGGCATCGTTACGTCCGCCTGATTTAATTCCTTCCATAACATTTTTGACGCACGGTGGAAATGCCTTGGGATTTAAGGCTGAAGCTCTGATACTTCCTCCCCTTGAACCTCCTCCGAATCCATATGATCTTGCAGATTCTGCCAGAACCTCTGAGATTTTGTCTGCCAGTTGCAGTAGTATGGGGTTAGGTTCAATTTCCCGTTGGGACTTTGCTGAAACATTGGAAATGTAATCCTCAGTGTTTTGCATCACCATTTTGATCATGACCAGTTCCTTTACCCTGGTTCCTATCAATGCTTCGTACATTTTATCTGGTTTTCTTCCATGGATCTTTGAACTGAATCTTTCTAGGAAATCATCCTTGTCGAGGATCACTTCTCCGTTGTCCAGTATCATTTCATGGAGTCTGAGTTTTTTTGAGCCGAGCAATTCTTCAAAAAAGGTCCATCTAGGGTGTGAAAGACTCACAACACTGTTTAGTATGTTGTTCACAGCAAGAGTTTGCTCTGATTTGGATAGTTTACCTAACCTGTACTCCATGATCTTTCCCTGTGATTCAACAAGGACTCTGCTTTCCCTGGAGTTTGAACCGTATTTGGCTCCAACAGCTTGGCAGAGAAGGTAGTAGGATATTATATCAAATTTGTATATTTCTGGGTTGAAAAGAAACTCGTATATGTTGTTGTCAAAGTTTCTATCGTTTTTCTTTTTAACGTACCACTCGATCCTTTTAATTGCTAGATCGATGTAGTTTCGTGGTATGAATGAATCGTCTGATATTTCCTGGGATCTGCTTTCAGTAACAATGCTTATTAACTCGTCATTATCTGCTAAAACCCTTTCAAAATCTCCTAACTCACGAACAACATTCTTTCCCTCGTCTGAAAGTGGATTTATAAATGCTACTGATAACATGATATTTCCTTTGCACTTTAAATATAAAGTAACTTATGAGAGCGTGGGATAACAACTTAAAAATAACAATAAAATTTACCCCTATTCATAAAACTAACCATGAGTAAATTATATTTTTAGGAATCTCAAAAGTTTCTGATTCTTCTTTAAAAAAATTATACCTGTGTATACCTTGAATTTAGTGTATTTAGCTTAATATGGATGGTTCCAGGGTGTAACCACTTATGATTGATATTACTATGATGGCCAGGTTTAAAAGCACTTTCATAGGATTCAATGTGAAACCACGATTACTGTAACGTGTTGCACAGGATTTTTCACTTCTGTTTAACATTACTCCAATTTCCTTAAAGTTGTATCCTTCCTGACGTAACTCACACATTTTAATATCTTCTTCAAGTGTCCATCTATATCCTAAACGGCTGTCATTTTTTTTCATCACTATTCTTCCCTTTCATGATTTCCTTTAAATTGTCTTAGGATAACATTGTCAGATATCAAATATACAAATTTCCATTGATGCCCGAAAGAAAGTGTGAAATTAACTTCATATTTAATAATTTTTTTGGAATTTGTTAAGGGTTAAATAAAAACATATATAGAATAATATTCGATACATTTATTGAGTATATTAATGATATCATAAATAATATAAATTGGTTCTTGTATTCTACAAATCAACTAGTTTGTACCATTAATAAAACAGATTTTAAAATGATACCATTTATTTAGAGATTCATTAAAGATTCTTTAAAAATTTATTTAAGGATATATTAAGCTTCTAATTATCCTAGTTTTCCATTTGATTTGACTCATTAAAACCATAAAATTATTGGAGGAATTTAGTTTGACCAAGGTACTTATTTCATCAGCACTTCCCTATGCAAACGGACCGTGCCATCTGGGACACCTCAGATCCACCTACATACCTGCAGATATATATGCCAGGTACAACAGGATGAAGGGAAACGATGTACTTTTTGTATGTGCAACGGATGAACATGGAACACCCATAGCTGTCAAGGCAGAGAAAGAAGGTAAGCCGCCTAAAGAAGTAGCAGGCAGATACCATGAGATGATAAAAACTGATCTAGAATCATGCAACATATCACTCGACAGCTTCACCAGGACAACAGATCCCAAACACTACGAAATATCACAGAACTTCTTTTTAAAACTCTATGAAAAGGGTTATATCTACGAAAAAGTAATAAAACAACCCTACTGTGAAGAGTGTGGCAGATTTTTACCGGACAGGTACGTGGAAGGAACCTGTCCATTTTGTGAAACAGAAGGTGCAAGGGGAGACCACTGCGAAAGCTGTGGAAGACACTTGGAACCAACCCAACTTTTAGAACCTCAGTGTCAAATATGTGGCTCAACACCAGAGATCAGAGAATCCAAACAGTACTTCTTCAAACTAAGCCACTTCCAAGACCAACTTCAAGAGTGGATAGAAGGAAACCACGAACTACCACCAAACGTCCGAAACTATGCACTACAATGGCTTAAAGAAGGACTCAAAGATTGGATACTCACCAGGGACATGGAATGGGGAATACCAGTACCCCTTGAAGGTGCAGAGGGAAAAATTATCTACGTGTGGGGAGAAGCATTTCTAGGCTACATATCCTCGGCAGCCCAATGGTCTGAAAAAACAGGAAAACCATGGGAAGAGTACTGGAACGACAGACCACTACACTTCATTGGTAAGGACATAATCTACCACCACAGCATATTCTGGCCAGCACTCCTCATGGCCTACGGATGCAAACTACCCTACACAGTTATAGCAGGAGAGTACCTCTCCCTGGAAGGCAGTAAAATGTCAACCAGTAAGAACTGGGTTATATGGGTATCGGATTTCATAAAGAACTTTGACAGCGACATACTAAGGTATTACCTTGTTGCAAACGCCCCACTATCTAAGGACACTGACTTCTCATGGGACGACTTCCAGCGAAGGGTTAACGACGAACTTGCAGATGTTATAGGAAATTTCCTACACCGAACCTTCACCTTCACAAACAGGTTCTTCGATGGAAAACTACCAGCACCTGGAGAGTTTGATGACTACGACAGGGAATTTGAAACCAAGATCAAAGCGTTACCAAAACTAGTTGGAGGGCTCATTGAAGAGTTCAAGTTCAGAGAGGGAATGATGGAAATAATCAAACTTTCCAAGTACGGTAACAAGTACTTCAACGACAAAGAACCATGGAAAGCTGTTAAAACTGATAAGGCAGGTGCAGCAAACTGTTTATACTTGGCCAATCAACTGGCTAAAACTCTTGCAGTCTCACTCACACCATACCTACCTGTTAAAACCCTTGAAATATTTAAAACACTCAAAATCGACCCAGTTCTAAATTGGGATGATGGAGCAAAGTTCATGGAAGAGGGCCATGAAATTGCCGAACCAAAACCAATCTTTTTAAAGATAGAAGATGATGTTATAAACGCTCAAAAAGAATTACTGTACGAAAATTTGAAGGAAGAAGAAACAATGAAGGAAGAAGTATCAATAGACACATTCGCATCCATGGATCTCAGAGTTGGACAAGTATTAGAAGCTGAAAATGTTAAAAAATCAGACAATCTACTCAAACTAATGGTGGACATTGGAGAAAGCCAGATCCAAGTGGTTGCAGGAGTGGCCAAGAAGTACACACCAGAGGAAATAAAGGGAAGAAAGGTAATAGTCCTTACAAATTTACCACCAGCCAAACTGTTCGGCATCAAATCAGAGGGCATGTTGCTTGCAACCGACAACATGAGTCTTTTAACTGTTGAAGACGCTGATGTTGGTGAACAAATAAAATGAATGAATCAGTACTGATTGCAAAAACAGAAAAATTCCTAGACGGAATAAGACGCAACCCCCTTAAAATTGACAACATCAACAACTTCAAAGACTTCATAAACATCTACCACCAGCTTAAAAACACCTTGGACGACTTGTTAGAACTGAGGGATACCATGGAGATCAAGGGTTACAAAACACCCTATAAATCTCTCATGAAGTACGGCAGAACAAGCAAATCAGAGATGAAGGTTGATGACATCTACGATGTTAACAAACACACACAGTACTTCAGAATGAATGCTGCAGCTAAAAAGAACATACTCGACAGGGTTAAATCTGCCATTGCATCCCATAAAATAGCAATTGGACATCTTGAGGAGTACGCAGTATTTTCCTGTGGAAACTGTGGTGAGAACATTAACGGCCACGAACTTGAAACCCTGGTAAACGGCAACTGCAAATGTGGCTCAGACCAGATACAAATGAAAGTGAATGATCAAGGTATTTACAGGCTTGAAATCATCAACTACCTCCCACTTTCCGGGGATTATATGGTTAAGATGAGTGAACTCAGCCCCCTAGGAAGGGATGCTTTTAGAAGAATAGTGAGAAGCCTCAAACAGGAAAAAAGAGGGATTGTCAAAACAGTTTCCATGGTTATCAAGGTGTTCCAGGGAGATAGATGGGTTAGAAAACGTGTTAATATTGATGCAGACGATCAGATGAACTACGAACGTGAAATACGTAATAAATACGGATCAGATGCAAGAATAGAGTTCATGCAGTTTCACAGGAAAAAACCATCACTCATAAATGATAAACATGTTCAAACTGCCCTTTCCATAGCATACGTTAGACTAGCCGAAAACAAAGCCGGCCAAGTTTTTGGAAGTGTGTTGGAGGCCAATATAACGAACATGAACAAACTTGAACGTTACGATCACGTGTTGAAGGAATCAAGGGAACTTGCAAGGAAACTGGTTGAAGATCCAGATGATATTGAACAGATCAAAAAGGAAATACTCGAAGACAGACTCTTCAAGGAAGGACTAGAAGAGAATGGTAAGCTCGATAAAGAACTTAGAAAGGACATAACAGTCCGTGAAAAGTTAAGATCTGAGATCTACCTGGAGGTACCGCGAATACTCATACTCTGGGATATACTCAGATGGTACATCACATCAAGCTTCGACAGAAGAAACAAGTATGTAGGACCCTTCCCAAACATCAGACCATCACTAGACACTAACCAGCTCAGAGCCTTTGAAGACTTCAATCCCGATGTAGTGGAAATCTTAAAGGGATACATGCACGAGAAAATTGAATACGTTTCAAACATGAAGAATGTCCTCATGAAAAAATTTGAAATAGAAAACAAGATGAAGGGCCTTCACGTTAAAACCAATCCCAATGCAGCTGGAGCAGCACTTTTAAACACCGAAGGCAAACTACCGCTTGAAGCAGCTGCTAGGGTGTTCAACACAGACCCTAAAGATGTAGAAGCTGAAATAACTAAGTTTAAAACCTTCGGAAAACCCCAGACTAAGAAGGCTAAAAAATTCCTTGATTTAATAAAGAGTTAATAATATAAATTTTTAAGAGTTGATTTCATTTGACGGAAATACTGTACATCAATGAACCGCTTTCATCTAGAAAGATTATGGAAGTGCTGGACAACAACCCTGATCTAAAGAAGATCAACTGTCCCATAAGTATCTACTCCAGAATAGCTAAGAAGTACATCGAAGCACTGGATGAACTTGGTATAGAGGTGGAACCAGTACTTAAAAGAGGCAGGCCTAAGAAGTACAGCTCTTCAGAGGCCTCAAAAATTCAGGTAATGCTTGATAAAGGTGAGAGTCCCAAGGAAATTTCAAAGAAACTCAACCTCCCAGTGAAGACAGTATACTACTTGAAAAACAGCAGCCTAAAAAGGGGTCGTAAAGTAAAGTACAGTGCAGAAAAAACTAAAGAGGTTAAAAGACTCTACAGCAAGGGAATGCCCGCCAAAAAAATCTCTGAAAAACTTAAAATACCACTTAGAACAGTTTACCTACTCTTGAAACGTTGATAAATCTATTCTTTTAATATTTTAAACATCTTATGTAGATCGGCTGAGAAGTTTTAGATGGATTGATTTCCTATTTTTGATTTATATTTTCAACCATTCTCATGAGGTAGCTCATCATCTCCTCCCTTTCGGAGTTTGTAAATCCCTGAAACAGTTTTTCATTCCATTTTTTGGATAACTTCTGAACCTCGGTTTTGATGTGATGGGCTTTGGTTGTTATGTGAATATTTTTAGATCTCTTGTCTGATTCGTCCCTCTTCCGGTATTACAGTTGATCAGAAAAACCATAAAACATCCACTTTTATGATTTGTAATTCATGTTGGTTTGTTACAATTGCATAGTGATCAGTGTTTTAAATCACTGATTAAAAGCTGAAATTAAAGGTAAAATAGTTTTAAAGGTGTAAAAAAATGAAAATTATAGGTTTAACAGGTAGTCCAAGAGAAGGAAGCAACACCGAAGTCCTGGTTAATGAAATACTTAAGGGAGCATCAGAGGCAGGAGCCGAAACAAAAAGTTATAATTTGGTTAAAATGGACATAAAACCATGTATAGCATGTATGCACTGCAAAACTCACGGTAGCCAATGTGCTACAGAAGATGATATGCAGGAGTTCTACAAAGAGTTAAGAGAATCTGATGGTTTTGTCGTGGGTTCACCACTCTACTTCGGTCAGATGTCGGCCCAGGCCAAACTTTTAATAGACAGATTATTCGCATTTTACAATCCTGAAGCCGGAGATATGGAGAGAAAGAAGGTGGCATTCACATTTTCACAGGGTAATCCTGATGAGGCCACGTTTAAAGATTACTATGACTACATCAGAAACGTGTTTGAAATGGCCTACGATCTGGTGGATGTTCTAGTTTCCAAGGGAAATCAATTGCCGGGAGATGTTAAAAATAACGAACACAACCTTGCAAAGGCCAAAAAAATAGGCAAAGAAATGGCCAGTAAAATGTTTTAAATAAATAACAATAAGAGGTTCTGGAACTTTTCTTAAGTTTTTAAGAAACACTACTTTTTTTGATGCATTCGATTATCATGATTTAACTGTTTCTCAAATTTTCATGGTGCTGATTATTTTTTTTGAGCGTTAATTACTCTTCGTAGATAGTGTTCATGAGTTTTATAGCTTTTTCTTCTCCAGATATGTTATTTATCTGCCTCAAGAGTTCTATGGATTTTCTGAAGTTTTCAGCCACAATATCCATGTTTCCTGTGATATAATGGGCAGTACCTATTAAAAGCATTGCAACTGCTTCTCCAGTGAAATTATTGGTTAGTTTAAACAATTCAAGACCCTTCTTGAAATCTTCCAATGCTTCAACTGGTTTGGATTCTTTAAGTGTTAAATTGCCCTTGATCATGAGTATGGTGGCACTGGCATCGTTATCACCAATCCCACTGGACATTTCATAGGCATTTTCGAGCTGTTTTATTGGATTTTCATGGTTAGCATAGGACATGTAGGTTTTGGCCCCGTTTAATATCCCAATAACTTCCTCAATTTCCGTGCTTATCCCTATGTAATCATCTGTACTGACTTCTAAAGGAGCTTTCTTTTGGGGTTTGACACTTGAAAGTGTGGATTTTGATTGGACAGACACCAAATCCTTTTCAGTTTCATTTATCTTGGAGATGATATTTTCTTTGGTATCTGAATCTGTTTCTGAGTACAATTTAAAGGCTTCTTTGTAGTACTCCAGAGCTGTTCTTTTTTCATCTGTGTTGTAATAAATATCTCCCATGATATCCATCACCAAAGCCTTTTTCTCCAGATAATCAAGCCCATCGTAGATTATGATAGCCTCTTCAAGATATTTCAAAGATTCTTCCATGTTTTCATTTTCGAAGTAAATGGTTGCAATGTTGATGAGTATATCTGCTTCAGCATCCCTGTATTCATTTAAAATGTCTAGATATTCATCCAAGTCATATTCTTCGGATTCATCACCAGGGTCATTTTCTTTTTCTAGTCCAGCGAACCTGTCAAAAAACCCGTTTACAAGAAAAAATTCCATCATAACATTAACACTCCAAAAAATTTTTTTTACTTCTTCAATGACTTATAATAATATTCAAACACGAACAGAAACTAAAGGGCTTTGAATCAAATATTTAGACATTATTTTCATGGCAACTACTTTCTAGTTCTTTTGGTTTTGAATTTTCTAATTCGTGAAGTCCATTATTTTGTTTTATGGATTGAGTTTTCAGTGTTCTACCACTATTCCATTTTCACTAATGCTGTAAACAGATTTGAAGTTGTCTGGCTTTTCAGATTGATTGTACTCTGATCTTATGGTGATGGTATTTCCATCCATCCGTATGAGATTGTCAAACAGGGAGAGGAGTTGTTGTTCTGTTTTGTCTGTGGTGGATCCCTCGGTGTAGGTCATCAAACCAGCACCCCCAGCTTCATTGTTACGTCTAATGTACGCATTTAATACTCTTAGAACCATCTGTTCCTGGTTAAATGCAAACATGGTTGTAGCAGAGTCAAGTACAGATCGGAACTCGGGACTTTTTCTGTACACGTATCTTGAACCTATACCTACCTTGATCATCAATTCTGCAGGATTTCCTATGGTGGTGGTTTTGTAGTTGACGCTGTCGTCAAGCTTCACACCTCCGAGCTGAGATATACCATCGATGATGTATATATCACCACTTTCTATGTACCTCTGCAAGAACCAGTTAAATTCCATCATGCTAGTTGTTAGCTGTTTAATTCCCTGATCTGCAGTGATATATAGGCAGGGAAGGTTGTTCTCTAATCCATCATAGGTGAACTGGTTTGCAAATATAGTTTTACCAGTTTTAGGAGGGCCATAAATTAATGTGGTTCTGCTAAGAGGAATACCTCCTGGAAACTCATCAGTGCTTGTTAATTCATCAAATCCAGGAATTCCGGATTTTGTAGTTTTAATCAAATTGTTCACCTGTAAACCATTGTAAATTTTAATAATTTCACTAAATATGTATTAAATTTCAAATTCAGTACAATAGGCATTTTAAACCTGCATTTTAACTGTACTTACTTATTACTCCAACATGATTCCATCTTCTGTAATGGTGTAATTGGTTTTAATCTTCCCAAATCCTTTCATGGCTTCGACTTGTAATTCATTTCCATCCATCCTTATGATGTTGTCCACCATGGATTTAAGCATGGTTTCTATGATATTATCCGCTGAATCTTCGGTGTAAGTTATTAAAGATGTTCCTCCAGCTTCTTTAATCCTCATGAGGTAGGCTTTAATCACCCGTACAATCAACATACTTTCGTTGTATGTCAAAAGGGTGGTTGCAGAATTTAAAACAGATCTGAACCTTGAATTCTGATTTCGAACCACGTTTATCTTGGATCCTATGTTCACCATGAGATCTGTGGGGTTGTTTATCTCCGAATTAACAACTGTGCCTGTTGGTTCTACTTTTTTCTCTAAAATGTCTGATATTGTATCTATGATGTGCAGAGAACCATTCATCATATATTCATCGACAGAAAGGTTATAATCATTCATATCTGATTTCAACATCTTTAATCCCTTGTTGGTTGTGATGTAAAGGCATGGTTCTTCATTTACCAGCCCATTGAAACAGAATTGATCACTGAAGATAGATTTTCCTGTTTTTGGAGGTCCGTACACCAGTGTACTTGAGTTTTCGGGTATTCCTCCCATGAAACTGTCTGTGCGTGTCAGTTCATCAAATCCAGGGATTCCTGATTCAATACATGCAATCATAGTAATCACCCATATAAAAGTTTTAGAAGTGTATTCAACGCTTGGTCAACACCGGTTTTAGTAGTTACAACTGTGGGCAGTATGGGAATTTTTTCGTCAAGATTCATTTTTTCCCTTATTTGTTCAGGTGAAAGTGCACCTTCTAAATCCTGTTTGTTGGCAACTATAATGTTTGGAATGGCCTCAGAATGTGTTTTGTTGATCATTTCCTTGGCCCTTGCAAATGTTTGGGGAGCACTGGAATCTACTAGTATGAATGCACCAACTGCTTCCTTGGCCAGAATGTCCAGCATGAGATCGAAACGTTCCTGTCCAGGAGTACCGAATATGTCTGCAACGAACCCTCCATGATCCAAATGGCCAATATCCATTGCAATGGTCGTTGGAAATTTTTCAAGGGCCATTCTATCTACTGATACCGATTTTTGTGATATGGCCTTAACAAAACTTGATTTCCCCGCATTGTACGGGCCTGTTACCAGTATCTTTGGTATGTATATCTTCACGCCACCGGGCTGCATAACAAAGAAAAGCACCATGTTGGTTTGGGGTTTGGTCCAGGAAGCAGATGTTACCATGAACCCCTGTCCTATTATAACTCGTTCTTCGATGCTGTTTAAACTCACAACACAGTCGAAACATTTCATTATGGATTCAACTAGATTTGCTTTGTAATCCCACTCCGTGAATAGATAAACAAGAACAGTTCCCCTTTTGGATGCTTCTTCGTTCCAACCGTTGATTAATGGTATGATCTCCTTTGGATCGTTGTAGTCTATCAACGTTGATAGGTTGTTGATAATTCCAACTCCACCTTCAACATCTTTAATTGCATTTTTAACCACTTCATATACATCTTCATGGTTATTTATTACGTACTTTCCTTCTGGAGGCATTCCTATGAAACTGCTTGCCCCGTCAATGAAAAATGCATCTCCTTGCTTGATACCTGTTTCAAGATCCCATCCATACCTGCTGAATTCATAGGTGATGTTTGAAGGTTCTGCAACATTGGTAAAAATGAATCCTTTGTTACCGTCTTCTATAAATCCATTGAGTATTTGGTAACCAAATGCTTCACATTCAACTCCTGGAACAGCACTAAACAGAAGGGAAGATCCTTTAGGAACTCCTCCACCTAGGAAGTCGTCTAGTTTGGGGATGTGAGTTTTTTTCATGCTTCACATCTCCCTTAGAATTTGATCAACCATCTTGGCCCTCTGTTCCATTTCATAAAAGATCAATCCAATTTGGGCTTCAGGTTCTGTTAAAACTGTTAAAATAGCCTTTTGTCCTGCTGGTATCAATACTATTGTCCCTTTTTCAGTTTTTAATGAGATTTGGCTCACAATTCCCGTTGTCATCTGGCCAGATGCTGCTTCAGCAGCACCCATTATGGTGGAACAGAGTGCTGAAAAAATTCTAGCATCCACATCTGGAGGTGTTCTCGAGTTTATTAAAAGACCTTCCTTCGAAACAACTGCACAGGCTTTGATCTGTCCAACTTTCAAAAGACCCGATAGTACATCATCCAGTTTTTCCTTCTTAGTTATGGTCATAAAGTATTCCCCAATTCATTTAAAGTTACATGATTTAAAATCTGGATAAAGCACGGCCTCGATGGATTGTCTAAAACACCATCACAAATAAACTTTCAAAGTTTAATTGCTAACTACTCCAATTTACTCGATAGAATATCCATCATAAATTTCTGATCATCTTTAATATGGAACTATATTTATATTGAAATTATTAAATGTTTTGTTACTATTTAATCTTATAAAAAGTAGTTAAACTCCCTCACAACGGTCATGTACTTAAAAATATAACATAAAGTACTTAAAACCATGTGAACAAACTAAAATGAGTTAATTAACATCACACAGGGCAATGTTCCATGTTATCAGTCTAATGATTGTGTATGATATTCTTTGGAAATCTTTGAAAA
Organism: Methanobacterium lacus; assembly: GCF_000191585.1. NCBI lineage: Archaea > Methanobacteriati > Methanobacteriota > Methanobacteria > Methanobacteriales > Methanobacteriaceae > Methanobacterium > Methanobacterium lacus. Next base: position 1,336,060 of record NC_015216.1, on the reverse strand, counting down.
TAGAACAATTCACTTGTTAAACTTTTTTATTTTTGATTTCATGCTATTTTTAATTTGTTGGACATTTTTTAGGGAGTTTGATGATTAGACCCATTCTACGTTGGACGTTGTGATGATGTAGTGGTCTGAAAATGCAGGGTTGTAGTAAATGTTGGTCATATTATCTGTTTTAAATGTTTCGCATATATTTTTACGCACGTAGTAATTTATTCTATCACCTAAACAGTCCCTTTCTATCTTAGTCATCTGGTCCTGAGTCGATGCCCTGATCTTTATGAGTATTTTTGTTTTTTGATAGGTACTGTCGTAGCCCATGTTCAACCATTTCGTGTCTATGTACACTGTTTTTGAACAAGTTTTTAGCCTTGGATAGGACTCGGAATATTTTTTAAATTTTTCAGATGGATAAACTGCCAAAGAATCCAGTGCAATGCCTTCAGTAACACCGTTTCTTGCTGCTGACATTACTGTGTTGAGTTCCACTGCTTCGAAACTGGCATGTGCAAATAGAAGGGTGCTAACTATTCCAATTCCCACCAACAATATGAATTCTGCACTCATCTGTCCATGGTCATCCAAACCTACCAAACCTCCTTAATAACGATCCATGTGTTTTTAAGCGTGTCCTGTTTACTCGTGATGTTGTAGCTTGTATCTGGTTTCAGTGTTACCTCAAGATCCCTCATGTAATCTGAACCTGTGACCCTCATGAAACTAAGGTAGGAGTAACATGTCTTACCATTTACAAATATATACAATCCCGAAGAGTTGATGTGGACATGGTAATACTCGTGAAATATGGTACTGGGCGTTCTGTAGATTGTGTAATATCCCGGTCCATTTGAGTGTGTTGTTTCTATTTGTTGGGCTATATTTTCCCCCAATACTCTAGATTCAGATGCTTCTTCAATTGAATTAACTGTATCAATTCTATTGCCCACTATATTGATTAAACTAGTGATTAAGATAATTAAAACTAAAAATGCTATAAGAGCGTCGGCTGATAACCAGCCTTTAGAATCCATCATACTTACGTTAATGTTATTTAGTATTAAACCCATATTAATAGTAACCTAGTGACATTAAAATTTGGAGGTGTTTGAATGAAGAATACTGAAAAATTTGATCTGGTTGTAAAGTTCAACAGTTCGAACCTAAGTAACGAAGGATCAATCTATGATACATATGAACAAATCGATGAAATAGAAGGAATTGATGAGATAGAAGGTGCTTTAACCCTTAGAGACCCGGAACTTTACATTAAAGAATCTGAATCATTCGATGTTGTACTTGTTGAGCTTGGTACAGATTCTCTTGAAGCAGCTAAGTTACTTAGGAATTCTAATCCCCGGATTGTTTCCACTGTTATTCCAATTAGAAGAGTGGTGAAAACTGATCTCAGGGAAATAGGTCGCAACCTAAAGGAACTGGCAATAAAAGAAATGGAACCCGGTGATGATTTTACAGTTGAAACATCTGTTATATCTCATAAAACCATTGAATCCACCGATATTTTGGAAAAAGTTGAAGATGAGCTCAAAGAAATTAATATGAACTTTGATGAAACTGATCCCAAATGGAAAATTTATGTGGAAGTAATAGGTGAAAGTACAGGATTAAATATCTTAAAATCTGAAGAATCCATTCTATGCATGTCTAATTAAAAATATAATTAAAATTTTATCACGGTCCACAAATAAAATCAACAAAAACCGCAGAATAGAACCAATACGTAAGACTGTTAAAAACGATGCACTTGATGTGGCTACCAATAGTATGACTAAATTATATGACTATTTTTTAATTATATTGGTGGGGGGATTTTAATTTTTTTAAATTCGAGTATTCATCTATTTACATATCTCAAATTGCTTAAAATTTATAAAACAAGATGGAAAATTCCACTTTAAATCAAAAAGAACTCTAATTTTAAGGGTTGTTGTCAAGTTCGAGTTTTATAATGTCTGTAGTAATTTAAAAAAAAAGAATGGGTTTGCCATGGGTTACATGGCTTTTGGCCTAATGGTACACATTTTTTAGTGATGTTACCATTTTAAGCTTTAACAAGGTAAACTTGTGATCCTGATGCTTTGCATCTTCCACAGTTACAGAAATCTGCATCACATTTGGAACAAGTCCATTCACCTTCGTATGTATGTTTAGGGTTGTAGGTTAAACAGTTGTACGAATGACAGAATGGACAGTAGTCCTTCCATGTTCCGCCTGTTTTGTACCATCCCTTTGAACATGAATTCCAACCGTAGGCTGTGACTGTTTTTACATTGGAATTACTCACAGCTTTCGATTTAACTGTGTAAATTTTAAGGCCCTGTGTGGCTATTATCTTTTGGAACTCTGAGATAGTTATCTTTTTAGCTCCAAATGATACTGTGTTAGGTAATCTGTTGTTTTTGTTGTAAAAACTCTGTACACGGGATATTCCATCCTTCATCTGTGCCTTGCTTATTGGTGACACAGTGAACGTGTATCTTAAAAGTTGATTCCCATTTCCTGAACTGTCTGTTACAGTGTTGGAATGTATTATCAAGCTGTATTTAGTGCTTGTGGATAATGCATTTTTCGATGTTATTGTGAGTGTGTTCCCGTTAACTGTTGTTGTAACAGGTTTTGACTTTCCATTAGCACTTAGTTCTACGGAACCTGTGCCAGATTTGATTTTTTCATTAAAATTAACTTTTATCGTAACTTTTTTTGATTTGTCACTCAGTACCACGCTGTTGTTTACAGGGTTTACCGATGTAACCTTTGGTTTTGCTTTATCTGTAGTAACATTAGTAGCTGAAGCAAAATTTACATTCAAGACAAGTGCTAACCCGAATAGTAGGAGCACTGATAAGAATAATTTTCGCTTAATTATACCGCCTCCATGTCCGGTTCTTCCAAACAAGTTTGATTACTGTCTGGAACAATGGACTTACCACTACATCATTCATGAACACATATAAAGGTTGTGGTTCAAAATCTAAAAAAACACGTTCTAATAGTCTTTTTTTTAATTTAAAGCCATCTTAAAGGTTTTTATATGGTGCTAGTGTGATGGGGATTTGTACAAACTTATCTTGAGTAAATCTCCCCTAACTATTCCCTATTTGAATAAATTGGGAACAACCTAAAGATATATCAAAGTGACTCATTATTCCTAAGGAGGAACATATAGAGCATAGACATTAAACTTGTCTTAAAACTGGAAATAACCTTTTATATTGACTTAAATTATGACTAACCCCTTCGATTTAATATCCAACTCTTTAGGCTTATTATTGTAGATCTGACATTAATTGGGGTTTATTCAAAGAAATTACTAATTTTTTCTGTTATTTGTAGATCCAACTTGGGACCCAAAAAAAATACGGTACCACCCCGTGGATCAATGAAATATCCAAACCATAATATGTCTTGAATTCGAATATTAATACTATGGTAGAGTTTAAACAAATTCATGTATCTGTATCCATTAGATTTTAGTGTAGATCCTAGTTTAATAACTGGAGATATGGTTATTCATATACTTTCAAAGTAATAATGGACGGTATTTTTTATGTATAAAATATTCGTATTTAACGGTGGAGTATACAGGTTTGAGGAATTGGAGGAGTTTGTAGAAGATTCTGGAGGTCTAATCCTTCGTAGGGATGATTTTCATGTTAGCCGTGGAGTTTACTTCATTTCCCAAGAAGTTCATGTTGTTATAATAATGCCTGAAGAAGCGGTTCATGATTTGAATCTTTTAGCAACTGAAATCAAGGGTGATATTGAACTCATTGAAGTGGATTATGAAGATAAAATAAATTTGGTGTCTCTGTTACCGATATACAATATTTTAAGCAGAAAAGGAAACTGGACCAGTATTCAGACAATTGAAGAGATACTTGAATGTCCATGTGTGGATGGAGTTTGCCAAGAATTTGAAAAAACATCCTGCATTGATGATATTAAAAAAACTCTTGAAGCACTGTCACGTATGGAAATTGCAGAATCACGAGTGAAAGATGGGAATGATGAGTTCAGACTCAAACCAGATGAATAAACAGCTTGGTTTCATCTAATAATTATTATTAGAGTATGTGAATTTTAGGAGAAATAAATGAACAAAAGACCTCCATTGTTAGGGTTTACATGAGTATTCTGGTGGCCTTTATTTGGCTGTTGGCTTTGGCATTTAGCCTATATTTTACGCTTCTAAATTGGGTTTGTTGCAGAATGTGGGAGTTTTTCTCGCTTCCATTGTGGTGGCAGCTATTTTTGGAGTTTGATATGTACCTCTGGGCCATGAATCAGAATTAAACTTGCTATATTATAATTTATTTAATAGTACTTCTTTTTTATTTCGATTGTTGATTCAATACTCTTCTTCATATGACTCATGATGAGGAGTAGGATTAATATTATCAAAATCAAAGGTATTTTAGTTTACATTTTACTTCTTTATGGAAATGTTGTACTTTGTTCCTTTGGAAGTATTCAGATTTATGTTTCCATTAAGCTGTTCTACTAAATTGGTTACGAGTTGAAGACCAAGAGTATCAGAGTTTTCAAGGTCAATATTTTCAGATATGCCAATACCATTATCTGCAATAATAATATCAATCAATTCTGATTTAGATTTAATTTTGACGGATATGGTTCCTTCAGTTCCTTTAAATGCATATTTCACGATGTTTGTCACGAGTTCATTGATAATGAGACCGAGCAGTATTGATGTATCCATGTTCAGATTTAAATCTTCGATATTCAGATCTGTTTTAATGGTTTCCAATGAACCATAACTGTACAAAATATCATGAACCAGTTTTTCTACGTAGTCTTTTAAATTGATATTGGAATAATTTGGAGATTGAGAGAGCTTTTCCTGAACCATTGCCATGCTCTTCACACGACCCTGGCTTTCCTTTAATACATCCATCGCATCTTCACTTTCAGCACAGCCTTCTTGGAGGTGGAGTAAACTTGAGATTATCTGTAAATTATTTTTAACACGATGATTTATCTCCCTTAAAAGGACTTTCTTCTCATTTAAAGATTTTCTAACCTTTATTTCAGCATTCTTTAGATCAGAAATATCCACAACAGTTATCATAAAGGATGGACATTTCTCTTCACTGTTACTGTTTAAATTAATTTCCATTATGACTGGGAACGGTTTTTTCTCTTTTAAAAGTTCAAGTTCACATTTAATTATTTCCTTGTAACTAGTCACATTCTCAATTAACTTTATGAATTTATTTCGCGAATCATGGGCAACAAATTGGATAAAAGCCCGATTTATAAGGTATATCTTATCTATTCCCATGAGGGATGTGCCTGCAAAGTTAACATCAATAATCATACCATCCGTATCTATGGTAAAATAACTGCATGGTGCGAAGTTGTAGAGTTCAAAATATTTAATATTAGAGGTTTGAAGTTCGATCTGACTCTTCCTCAACTCTTCATTCTGCATTTCCAGTTCTATATGATGAATTTGAAGTTCGTGGATGAGTTCATTAATATTCTCGGGCATTTTGGAATCATCGATCTCAAGTTCATTAATTTTCTGATTAAGCAGTTCTTCAGCCTTAAATCTCAACTTTTCGACATTTTTTTTATTTTTGATTCTTATCATCCCATATTGTGTTTGATAAACTTACATTATTATAAGAAATTTGCATTAATCAAAATATTATTTAGCTTATGTAAAAAATTTCATACTGTGTTCTCTTTTTTAAAACTAAGAAGTAGTAAGCGGTTCATTTTCTAAGTAGGATTGATTTAATCTCGTCGTTCTATTGGGAATTGAGAAGTAGAAGGTTGTTCCATTACCCAGCTCTGATTCTGCCCAGATCCTTCCTTTATGTTTTTTTACAATCTTTTCAGAAATTGCCAGACCAATACCAGTTCCCTCATATTCATCCCTAGAATTTAATCGTTGAAAGATGATGAATATCTTATCGAGATATTTTTTATCGATCCCAATTCCATTATCCTTAACAGAGAATATGCACTCATCCTGTGCATTACTGGAAGATATATGTATTTCAGGTTGTTTTTCTCCATGATACTTAATTGCGTTGCCTATGATGTTTTGGAAAAGCTGATTCATCATGCGGCTGTTTGCAAAGATAAAAGGTAAATCATCATGGGTTATAACGGCATTATTTTCTTCAATTAGGGGTTTCAAATTGGTTAAAACTGTTTCTAATATTTTTTCTGAGTTTAAATACCCAAATTCTTCGGATTCTTTTCCTATTCTTGAATAGTCTAGTAGGTCATTTATCATCATATCTAAACGTTTCGCACCATCTACAGCAAAATCTATGTATTCATTAGCATTTTCATCAAGACCCACTCCGTAATTCTTCTTTAATAGATCTAAAAAACTTGTTATCATCCGGAGTGGTTCCTTCAAATCATGGGAGGAAACATAAGCAAACTGTTCAAGCTCATTGTTTGAAACCTTGTATTTCTCGATCAACTTTTCTAGTTTAATTTCAGATTTCTCAAAATCCCCTATTTCAACGTTCAACATCTTGTTGATATTTTCAAGTTTGTTTCCACGTTCTTCTATCAACTTTTCCATCTTTCTGCGTTTAGTGATATCCCGATTAGCTTCAATCACTATATCCGTAGAATTATCATTTATTAGTTGTTGGTGACTTTCAACAATGATCTTAGTACTATTCTGTGTAGTATGAACTACTTCACCTTTCCAAATCCCATCATCATATAATTTTTGCTTAATATCTTTAAATTCCTCTGGAAATTCTGTTTTTAAGAGTTTGATGTTATTATGGCCAATAGCTTCCTCGGCACTGTATCCATACAAAATTTCAGCACCATGATTCCAAGATATTATTCCATCATCATATTCCCATGAATAAATAGCTTCATTTGAAAGATTTAAAAGGGCAGTTTGTCTTTTTAAATTGTTTTCCTTATTTTTCAGTTCTGTGATATCCGTTACTGTTACTCTGTACTCCTTGAATGTTTCATCTTCATTTAGAACCTTAACAGTTTCTAAAAGTCCATAAAAAAAGTGGTCATTATTTTTCAATAGTTCAAGTTCAATGGTTTGTTTTCTGTTAGTTTCTAATACTTTCGAGAGGTATTTATGAAATTTGTTCCGCTCAGCACTGATTATATGATGAATGAAAGCATTTTTATTTAGATAAATTCTTTCTTTTCCAAATAATGCTGCTCCAGCAAGATTAACATCCATTATGATACCGTTTTTGTCAAGGGTAAAATAACCCACTGGTGCAAAGTTATAAAGATCAAAATATTTTCTACGAGCTTCTTCCAGTTTAATCTGAGCTTTTCTAAGCTCCTCATTCTGGAGTTCTAATTCAATTTGATGAACATGCAGCTCATGGATGTACTGATCATCTTCTGACGAATTATCTTCACGATGTAACTGTTTTCCGATTATTTTTTCAGCTTTTATACGTAAAGGACTACTCTTATTCTTATCTGTTTCCATAATTTTTCCAAAATTCTGAATTAACTTATATACACATAGATAACCATATAATTAATAATTATGTAATAATTGGGAATAATCAATATATTGTATAAATAATCATTTCATTTTACATATACAAAAATAGGTGGATTCATGACTGAAAATAGGGATAACGAACATAAGACCAGTAATAATTCTTCAAACATTTTATATGTGGGCTTGGGAGCATCTGCAGGTGGTTTAGATGCTCTTGAAAAACTTTTATCCAACATACCAGAGAAGAGTGGAATGGCATTTATAATTGTTCAACATATGGATCCCACACATAAAAGTGGTTTGGTAGATATTTTATCCCGTTACACTAAATTAAAGGTTCAAGAAGTTGAAGATGGAGTAGAAGTTATCGAGGATCATGTTTATATTATCCCACCTAACAAGGACATGGGAATATTATATGGAAAACTACAGCTCATGGAACCTCTTGAACCACACGGACTTCGAATGCCTATTAATTATTTTTTCACAACCCTAGCTCAAGATCAGGAGGTTAATAGCGTTGGTGTAATTCTTTCTGGGTTTGGAAGTGACGGATCCATTGGATTAAAGGCTATAAAGGCTAAGGGAGGAATATCAATTGCACAGGATCCTGCTACTGCAGCTTCTGATGGAATGCCCAACAGCGCCATAAATACAGGCCATGTGGATCTTATTTTAGCACCCGAAGAAATACCAAGCAAACTTTTATCCTACAAGAATTCATCTGGAAAGATCATAAAAAAAATCTTGAGCACAGAAGATGAAGCAGAACAGGCCCTCATGAAAATATTTATTCTCATCAGGAATAGGACTGGGCACGATTTTTCACAATACAAGAAGAGCACAATATACCGGCGTGTAGGACGTCGGATGAACATCCATCAAATAGAAGAAATGTACCAGTATCTCAGATACCTCCAGAAAAATCCCAACGAGATCGATCAATTGTTTAGGGAATTTCTCATAAATGTAACTAGTTTCTTCAGAGATCCTGAAGCCTTTGAATCTTTTAAAAAGGTAGTTTCAAAGTATATTATTGATAAAAAATCTGAACTCGACACATTAAGAATATGGGTTCCGGGCTGTTCTAGTGGGGAAGAGGTTTATTCAATTGCAATTGTAATACAGGAAATCCTTGAAGAAACCAATGAACATTTAGAGGTTCAAATATTCGGGACAGATCTAGATTTAAATTCCATTAAAATTGCACGTTCTGGAACGTACTCCGACATCATCATCAAGGATATTAGTCCTGAGCGTCTGAAGAAATTCTTTTATAAGAATGAGAATCTTTACACCATCAAAAATAATGTTAGGGACACAGTTGTATTTGCAAATCACAATGTACTTAAAGATCCTCCCTTCACAAATTTAGATATCCTGACTTGTAGAAATTTGCTCATCTACCTTGAAACAGAGGCTCAGGAGAAGGTTCTTTCAAAGTTCAAATATTCTTTGAAAAAGGATGGATTACTCTTTTTGGGACCTTCTGAAAATATTGGGGAGTTCATAGACACTTTCACAGTCTTGGATAAAAAGTGGAAAATATATAGATCAATTAAATCCAATGGATCCAGGTTTGATTTTGTTAAGAATCCAATATTTTCAGTTGAAAAGAATAGTTTAAACATCGGCAGTTCCAAGTTTGATCCTCAAGAAACTAAACCCGGTGCATCTATGAATATTATTAATACAGCAAAGAATAATTTGGTTGATATATTTGCCCCTCCATCGGCCATAATAAATAATTTGGGTGAAATTTTATATATTCACGGACGCTTAGGTAAATATTTAGAACCTTCACCAGGAAAGGCTCGTATGAACATTCTTGAGATGGCTAAAAATGGTATAAAATTAGGTTTAAGTTCTGCTATTGGGAATGCTGTATCAAATAACAAAGAAACCGTGTTTGAAAGCCTTAAAATTGATGATGAGTTGGGAGAAAATTATGTAAAACTCACAGTAAGACCTATAAATGAACCTGATACAGTTCAAGATTTATTCATAGTTTCCTTCGAACCCGCAATACCTGAAGATAAAAATGAGGACAAAATAACTCTAGATCCACTTTCTAAGAGCAGTGAACATATCAAAGCCCTTGAGAATAAGTTGAAGTTGACTACAGAACGTTTAAACAGCACCATTGAAGAGATGACCACATCCAACGAGGAACTTAAATCTGCCAATGAAGAACTCCAATCCATGAATGAAGAGTCTCAAAGCACCAATGAAGAATTAGAAACTTCCAAAGAAGAGTTACAATCAATTAATGAAGAACTTACCACTGTGAACAATGAACTCCAGATGAAAATCGAGGAACTCTCCACAGTTAACGATGATATGACCAACTTGTTTAACAGCACAGAAATAGCAACCATATTTGTTGATAACGATATTAATATCCGAAAATTCACAGAAGAATCCACGAAACTCATAAAATTAATCGAATATGATGTTGGACGTCCTCTCAGCGATATAACTTCCCAGATAAATTACCCCGAACTTATTGAGGATATAAGTCAGGTAATTAAAAAAGTTGCCTTCAGGGAAAAAGAAGTTAACACATCTAAGGGAGAATGGTACAAAGTAAGAATCATGCCGTATAAAACTTCTAAGAATGTTATCGACGGTGCCACCATTACGTTTGTGGATATAAGCAATATAAAAAATATACAGGAAAAAATGCAATCTGCATTAAACTATGCTGAAGATATAATAAATACTGTTCAAGAACCGCTACTTATCCTTGACCATAAATTGGCTGTAACATCTGCAAATCAAGCATTTTATGAGACTTTTAAGTTGAATAAATCCGATATTGAAAATATGAAATTGGATAAAATAAATGATGGAGATTGGAACATTCAATCCCTCTTAAAACAGTTGGAACTTACTCTTAAGGAAAATATTGAATTGAAGGATTTTGAATTTCAAAACAACTTCAAGGATGTGGGTCACAAAAAGATTGTTTTAAACGCACGGAAGATATATCGAGGAGATATTGACACTGAACTGATATTACTATCAATGCAGAATATTTTAAAAGATAAATGAACTCGTATTTAACCTTTTGTAATATTGATTAAGTAATATTATTTTCTATTTCATTACTTTCTATGTGTACATTTTCAATGGGTATTTTTATTTGTCTGCCTTTGGTACTGAATTCAAACGGAATATCGTGTTGAATTAAATAAACTGCTAATCTAGGTAATTCTCCCTCATATGCAATAATATATTCATTCCTAATATCCAATGTTCCATTTAATACTCTGTTTAAAGTATTGAGTGAAGGTTCCTGTTCTTTATTTATTTTAGTCATGTTTATCACCAGATTATATAAATCAATTTCATGAATTTATTATGTATTTTGTTCCATTTATTATTTTTCAGAATGGTTTATTACAGAATGGGTGATTAATAAAATGAAATTCATAGCACAAACGTTCCAATTGAATTTTTAGTTCAGATAACTCTTTTAGAATAATTATAGAACATCTTTTTGCAAAAGAATTGATTTAAGATTTCGAGTGGGTGTATTAGAATAATAATGTTTACTAATGTGTGTAACTATGATATTTATGTTGTGATTTATTCAGGGATTTATATTTTACCTTTTTATTTAAAAGATCAACTATGATGTCTGCATTATCCTGATAATTTAATGATTCACCGAACTTAGAGCATGAAAAGTTATATTCAGATGCTTTTTCAAATTTGTATCTGTGATTATTGGTTTTACAGGAAAAAAACATATTACTCTTTTCATATTCAATTGTTTTATCAATTTTTGACCCTAACTCCTTATACTTCTTATTGATAATATCTGACACCTTACTCTGGTCAAATTTCCAATTATATATGTCCCCATTTGTTTCTGGATCATTTGATTTTTTATATGATACTATACCTGCATCACTAATTTATACAGTATCTTTGGACTGTTGGTAATTTTATTTCTGTTTCCTCCGCTATATCTATGTCGGATGCTCTACCATTTAATAAAGCACTAAGGATTGTATAACAATTTTTTTTCATCATCGGTTATTTCTATCTAAATTTCTTGTACAACAGGGTCACTCAACATTTATCGTTACCCCTTCTTAATCTGAATTTATTTATATAGCGATCAACAGTTTAAAATGGAATTTTAAAAGATCAAAATTCAAATTGAGTATTGGTTCAATTTATATGATTCAAATTAGATCCAAAAAATCAATTAATCCCCTCTATTTGAAAAATAATAAATATAATATAAATTACAATGGTTCTAATGTTCTGATCAATCTTTCAGCTGCATTTTTTAGCTCAGGATCATCAATTTCATCACTTCTTGCTATTTTCAGAGCCATTTCAAGAACTTTTGGAACATCTTCTGCAGAAATGTTTTCAACCATATTGGTATAATTCTGCCCAGAATCATCTTTCATTCCAACCTTTTTATCTTCCATAGTCTTTAGAAAGACAGTACATTCTTTCATCAATGACGGATCATCCTTCATTGATTCACATTTAATTTTAAGTTCATTCCTTTTTTTATTATCCATAATACAACTCCCCCTAAATCTATTTCCTAATAATTTATATTGATTGAATAGAAATTTCAAATAAGTTATTATAGTAATATTCTGAAGGAATGCATTTAAAAAATTACTAAATTTGCATTAAAATTTCATAATACCATACTAGGATCCTTTAAAAAGATATAATGAATTTATTATTGAATTCCTTCAATCTTTTGATGGAAAAAATCTGTGAAATTCTGTTTAGTTTCTTCGATCAATCCATTTACCACTTTTTCATCCAGATATGTTGGATAGTCGAATTCAATTGTTACAGCGAAATATGTTTTATTATCCCTTTCCACTGCCTTACTATAGTAAGCTTTAGCATCTGAATGTTCAAAATTCCAAACCTTTAAATTTTCATGCAGTCTTGTTAGATCTTCTCCAAATTTATTTTCAATTGAAAAATACAAGAAAACACGAGCTTCAAAAGGTACATCCTTCACTAATTCAGTATGTTCTAAATTTAAATTTTTATTCACCATCAAACTCACTTCCCTTTTTTTTCAAATAAAATAATGAAATACAATATTTCATCCTAATGATATTTACAAACCATTTTTAAATGAACGAGGAAACAATAAATCTATATTAAACCTAATTAACCAAAAATAATAACGAATAAAAATAATTTTTCTCACATGTAGTATATTGGATAGCTTACTATATACAATTTACCATTCAACTAGACTATTGTTAATTTCATAGCATTAATACAGTATCTAATATTTAAATAAACAGGTAAATCATGTAAAAAGCCATATTTCATAGAGCTAAACTTAATGATCCTATATTCATTCTTAATCTTAGGCTACTATAAAAAATGGAATGTATTAGATAAAACCGCCTTAAATCTCTTTAATCATGGTTTACAAGAATTTTTGATAATGATTCAAAAATATCCACTTTGAAAAATTGTTTGTATTCAAATCATCACTCCTTCTCTGTGAACAGTTTAATTGATGTGAAAATGAGTAATCCTCCTAGTATCAATTTCAGTAAATCCGATGGTGCATATATTACTAAGAATGCTCCGATTGATGCTCCTATTATGGATGCTATGCCCATGGGCACAACCAGGGATGTGATCTATGATTTTGCATTGTACATTTTATTTCTTGTGTGTCGTGTGATACTAACTATCAGGGTAGGTATGCTGATAAGCAGGCTCATTGTACCGGCTAATTCACATCAATTCCAAATACTAGTATGAGTATAGGAATTATGACCTCCCCACCAGCAACACCTAACAGGCTGCTTATGATTCCAATTATAACTCCAAGGATCACAGCCACCACAAACTCCACGTACAAACTACCAAATATTACTCCAACAGAACCGAGGTTTATGAAGCTTTCGATGATAAGAAGTGAACCCCTGATGATGAGCAGAATTAACAAGACCTTTTTAAACATTGATCCGATATTTTTTTGGACAGCCTATTCCGTAGTAGGCACCTGTTGTTGAGCCTATTATGATCGCGACCATCAAAAATATCTGGGGATAGATTAAGGACATATCAAAGTTGTTTAATCTAAAGTAATATGTTGATATAACTGTGATTAAGCTTATTAACATGTTCAGTGCAACGGCATTTTTCGCTGTTTTGCTGAATCTTTGAAGTAGGAATGGTAGCCTAAATTCGGCCTCTTCAAGACCTATTAAACCACCCACCATACCAACTGGTGCACCTATAAGAAAGAAAGTTAGTGATGTTTTTTTTATTATCCCTTGATAAAAATTAATATTAATCTTAATATTAATCTATATAAACGTATTACTAAATTCATATGTACTATGACAATATCAGGATTTAATAAATAGAAAGTAGATTTACTTTAAGCATACCTCCATGTACTTGGCTGCCTTCTGAATTACTAGATTTTAAACTTTACATCATTGAAGAGTTTCTATTATATAGAACATAATCTGCTAACGTATATTTGATATAATTTACAATATTGGATCAAAAAGAATTTGTGTGGATTATTATTATATCAGAGTAGTGAGTTTATTTAAACATACTAAATTGAATATTTAATCTTTATATTATATGATTAGGTGAATTTAAAATGGTTAACTCTAACTTACTCATTTTAGCTGGTTTTGGAGTGGTGATGCTGGGTATCATAATGATATTCCTAGGATCTTTACTTCACTCCCAATCAAACAATCAATCGAACTCCTCAGATTCAGATAGTTCTAAATTTAATATTCAAACTGGTGGAGTTATTATGATCGGTCCTATTCCTATAATATTTGGGAACAACAAGGGAATGGTTGGCGTGTCCGTTGTATTCGCCATTATCCTCATGATAATTTATTTCCTACTGTTTTACAGGGGAAGAATATTTTAAGTTTTAAATTTTGAGTTTCAAATAGTGGATTCATTATTTATTTTCTTTATGAACGATTTATGGTTGATTAAAACTCCATCTGTAGGTGTTCTGACATAAACTTATATACCTACAAATCATATTAGGACTGTTAAATTTCTTTTAAAAGTTTTATAGATGAAAAAAGTACACATAAATTATTATAATTTTAAATATTCACAAGAAGTTCCGAAGAAAATTTAATTACACAGAAGTTCTTAAAACAAAATATTATTTAGTAAAAGTGATGCTATGAAAATTTCTATCGTTATACCAGCCCTCAATGAAGAGGGAATAGTTGGAAAAACTGTAAGATCTGTTCCAGTGGAAGAATTGGAAAGAAACGGACTTGAAACAGAAATAGTGGTTGTTGACAATGCTTCCACAGATAACACAGCCAATGAGGCAAGGGAAGCAGGTGCAAGGGTTGTGCTGGGTCCGAAAAGGGGTTATGGAAATGCCTACCTCACAGGATTTAAGGAAGCTAAGGGTGACATAATAGTTATGGGAGATGCTGATGGAACCTATCCATTTCCCATGACCTACGAATTTATACAACCAATTCTAAAGGGAGAAGCAGATTTTGTGATGGGATCCCGGCTCAAGGGAGATATTAAACCCGGGGCCATGCCTGCACTTCACAAGTATGTGGGAAACCCATTTTTAACATGGATACTAAACTTCCTGTTCCATGCAGGAATATCTGATGCTCACTGTGGAATGAGGGCAATAAGGAAAGAAACCGCTGAAAAACTTGAACTCAAAAGTGGAGGCATGGAATTTGCATCTGAAATGGTTATAGAGGCAGCTCGGAAACATGTAAAGATAGCTGAAATACCTATAGAATACTATCCAAGAGAGGGTGAATCAAAATTAAGCTCATTTGCAGATGGATGGAGACATTTAAGGTTCATGATGCTTTACCGTCCAACTCCATTCCTGTTTGCACCGGGAATCGTGGCACTTGCAGTCGGAATATTTCTAACACTCACAGTTGCAGCTGCAGGAACATCAAGACTACACACCCTCATACTTGGAAGTTTACTACTTATTATAGGCTACCAGATGGTTCTAGCTTGGCTGCACTTCGGTGCATTTGGAAGTGTCTACGGCTACTCCAAAAGTTCCGGCATAATCGAAAAGATAATGAGTTACCATTCACTTGGAAGAGAATTGTTCATAGGTTTTTTAATCCTTGCAGTTGGTGTTGTTGGAGGTTTATACGTACTATACAGCTGGAGTGTTACTGGCTACGGATCACTTTACCAGTTACAGTACGCAATGATGGCACTCATACTATCCATCCTCGGAATTCAAACCATATTCAGTGGAATGTTTTTAAGCCTACTCCTACTTGCCAACGATTACAAAACAGACGATTAATAGGGTTAGAAACATTAAATTAGGTTGTAAACCATGAAAATAGCATTCATCTACGATGCTGCATATCCCTGGGTTAAGGGAGGTGCTGAGAGAAGGATCTACGAACTCTCAACCAGACTGGTTAAACAGGGACATGAGGTTCACTGGTACTCCCTTGCTTGGTGGCGGGAGGAAAGGAAGCTAATGGATATTGAAATGGATGGCATCAAACTCCATGGAGTATCCAAACCCAAACCCCTCTACACTGAGGATCGAAGATCCATTAAGGAAGCTATTTTTTTCAGTCTCCACCTTATAAATCCCATCATGAAGGAAAAATTTGATGTAGTTGATTGTCAGGGATTTCCATTCTTCTCAAGCTTCGTATGTAAATTTCACCAGGCAATTGGAAGGTCTAAAATGGTTATAACCCTCCACGAGGTTTGGGGCGATTACTGGTACGAGTACCTTGGAAGGGCTGGAATATTCGGAAAACTAGTTGAAAGATCCATGCTCGCACTCACAGACAGATTTATCACTGTGAGCCAAAAAACAGAGAGGGATCTTCAAGCCATAAAAAGAACAGATAAATCCCATGTTGTACCCAATGGAATTGACCTAAACCAGATAACAAATGTGAAACCAGCAGAAACAGGATTTGAACTGTTGTTTGCAGGAAGGCTTATTAAGGAAAAAAAAGTTGATCTACTCCTTAGATCCCTTCCAAAGGTCTTAAAGACCTGTCCAGATATTAAGTGCATGGTGGTGGGTGACGGACCTGAGAGATCCAGACTCGAAGGACTCTGCAAAGAATTGGAACTCACAGCCACTGTGGAGTTTTCAGGTTTTATGGAGGGTTACAACGAACTAATAAGCATCATGAAATCCTCTGAAGTACTTGTACTCCCATCTGAAAGGGAAGGATTTGGAATGGTTGTTGTTGAGGCCAATGCCTGTGGAACTCCAGTTGTGGTTGTTGATTATCCCATGAACGCAGCCAAAGACTTGGTGCAGGAAGGACGAAATGGATACATATCAAAACCAGACCCTGAAGACCTGGCCCAAACCATAATAAAAACCCTTAAAAACAGGAAAAACATGGTTGAAACCTCAAGATCCATGTCTAAAAACTATGATTGGGATAGAATTGTAGATGAACTGGAAAACGTGTACCTCCAAACCCAGAAGGAGTAAAAACTTTAACTGCAACCTAGGGAAACTGATTATTGAGACTGTGAATATATAATATGATACGAAATTTTAACTCTTACATTAATGATTGGTTAACAAATAATTTTTCTAGATTGGATTCATAAGATTATGTGAGTGATTAAAAATGAGGATAGTTCAAACACCTGTGCGATTTTATCCCTTCATAGGAGGGGTTGAAAACTACGTTTACTACCTTTCCAAAGAACTTGTAAACTTAGGTCACAACGTTAAGGTGGTTTGTGCAAACGAACCAAAGGTTGAAGCAGAGCAGAATGTTGATGGAGTGGAAGTATCAAGGCTCAACTACCTCTTCAAGGTAGCCAACACCAACATCACACCAGACTTACCACTTAAACTTAGGGGAGAAGAATTTGACATCATACACACCCACATACCAACTCCTTGGAGTGCAGATTGGAGCAGGATCATAGCCAACAGAAAAAACAAACCATTGGTTGTTACCTATCACAACGACATAATAGGCACGGGATTTGCCAATCACGTGGCTAATTTTTACAACAAAACCGCCCTTAAAAAACTTTTAAACCGAGCTGACAAGATTATAATAACCCAGCCCAACTATCTAAACTACTCCCCCTATCTTTCAAGCTATGAAAAGAAGGTAGAAGTCATACCAAACGGTGTTGATGTGGACAAGTTCAAACCACTAAACATTGAAAAGAAACAAAATACACTGTTCTTCTTAAGTCTTCTCGATGAATTCCACGGATACAAAGGACTGGACTATCTCCTGGAAGCTTTGCAAATTGTTAAAAAATCCATAGCTGATGTGAAACTCATTGTCGGAGGTAAAGGTGTTCTCATGGATCATTACATTCAAAAGGCAGAATCCATGGGTTTGAAAGCCAACGTGGAGTTCCATGGTTTTATTCCAGATGAATCCATGGCCATGTACTACAGTCAGGCCAACCTTTTCGTACTTCCATCAATTTCATCACTCCAGGAAGGCTTTGGAATAGTGGCCCTGGAAGCTCTTGCGTGTGAAACACCAGTAATTACAACTGATATTGTTGGAGTATCAGCAGATCTTAAAGAGAAAAATGCAGGACTTAGTGTGGCTCCTAAAAACTCCCAAGTACTTGCTGAGGCCATAATCAAACTCCTCGATGACCATGAACTACGAACCAAGATGGGTGTTAATGGCCGTAACCTTGTGAAAGCCAGTTACACTTGGAAGGGTATTGCCCGGAAGATGGAAAAGGTTTATTATGAATTAGTATAAAATTAATTAAATCAACAAACTGTAAACGCATAAAATTTAATTTTAATACATTTTAGGGGATATTTAACAACTCCCATTTCATAGATTTTCTGGAGATATATTATAATGATGGATACACTAAAGAATTTTGGGATAAAAAACTGGATATTAACCCTGTTTGCTCTGCTATTAGTAACAGACCTCATGGTTGTCCTGAACATTCCATACCTCAGGGAATTAACTGTTTTTATAACGCTCACAATCGTTCCTGGCCTTTTGATAGTGCATATCATGAGGCTAAATAAACTGGAATTTCTAAAGAAACTGGTTTTAAGTGTGGGTCTGAGTATTTCTATCATCATATTTTCAGGCTTGGCACTAAACACCCTTTACCCATTGATATTAAAACCACTTTCACTCATCCCTTTACTGGTTCTATACAACATCATCATATTAGTACTGGGAGCAATAGCTTACAAACGAAACAAAGACGATTTCGTGCTTGGAAAGTTCCTAAACATTGATATAAACTTCGATGGTAAATCCACAGCCCTCATGATAGCACCATTATTTTTCCCTGTCATGGCTGTAATAGGCACCTATCTCATGAACAACTTTGAAAACAATTCTGTTCTCATTTTAATGCTTTTACTCATGCCTGTTTACATGATTGTTCTGGCAGCCTTTAGAAAACAGGTTTCAAACTCCACCTATCCAGTTGCTTTGTGGTCAATTGGACTGGGAATTCTTTTGATGTATGGTTTAACAAGTTCACATATCATGGGTAGAGATATAAACAGTGAATATTACTGTTTCTTTTTAACCATTACCAACAACCACTGGAACATAATGGACTTTTACAATCCATACAACGCATGTTTGAGTCTTAACATACTTCCATCTGTTTACCAGGTGCTTTCAGGATTAGATCCGGAGTACGTTTTCAAACTCTACAACGCATTTATCGCATCTGTAACACCACTTATACTCTACATCGCTGCAAACAAGTACCTGAATAAGAGATATGCATTTTTTGCTTCCCTCCTCTTCGTGTTCCAAATATTTTTCTTCAACTTCCTGGGAGCCATAAGACAAGAAATAGCCATTCTATTCTTTTTCCTAGCATTCATGGTTATTCTAAGCACAGATTTCACGAAAACCCAGAAGAAGGTTTTGTTTTTAATATTCATGTTCTCTCTCATTGTTTCACATTACAGTACAGCTTACGTTGCATTTGCACTCACAGTACCCCTACTGCTCTTACCACTTCTAAGGAGTTTGTACCATGATCGCAAGATGAGTTATGAAAATTTCGACATCATCCTGGTAACCCTGGTTTTCATTGGAATATGGTACCTCCTATATGCACATATACAGCTGAGTGCAGGTACCCAAGCTGTTCAAACAACCATAGCTGCTTCAACTGGACCAAGCAGTGGCTCGAGTTTTGCAACGAGTAAAGGAGATTTCGTTTTAGGAGTGCTTGGAATCAAACTTAAAAGTTTACCAAACACCTTGAGTGTCATTGCCCATGACCTGATATTTGGAACCATACTCATAGGTCTATTGGAAATTGTAAGGAGGTTAAGGCACTACAAAGAAAAATTAGGTACAGAATTTATAATTGGAGTGGTAATTTCACTTCTCTTACTAGTGATGTTCATTGTACTGCCCTACATATCCCTTGCTTACGACCCTGCAAGACTGTTCTTCCAGGTGCTCATATTCCTTGCTCCTGTGTTCATAATTGGTTGCATGGCCATGGCCAAATTCATACACAGACCTAAATGGGACATTGCAATAATACTCTTCCTATTAATATCTCTCTTTAGCTGTGCCAGCTATTTACAGTACCATTTCACAGGCATGCCCTACTCTGCTACCTACGATTCCAATGGAACTGTGAGGGGTGAGGTGTTTGTAAATGGAAGTGAACTTTCAGGTGTGACATGGCTTCAGAATAACAGGATCGATGGTCTTCCAATCTATGGAGACATGAGGGAAACCAGTAGATTTGGTCTTGCTAACTTCAGAGAGGCCAATTTAAACACCAGTTTCTTCCAGTGGAACCAAACAGTACCATCACAATCAGGATACATCTACATGGGAAGTCTGAACGTTAACAAGAATGAAGTGCTTCAGATCTACGATGACATCCAGATAACAGACATGACCATATACGAATACATTTTACAGGGTAAAGATGTGATATACAACAGTGGAGGCAGTCAGATATGGACCTGAAATCTGCCGCTGGATCCGTTACCAAGTCTGATACTAAAATATTGATGGTTCACCACACCGCAATGTGGTACAGAAAACCTTTTTTTCGAATGTTAAGTGGGATTTATCCCATAAAATTTTTGTTCACCAACGTTGAAAGTTACAACAAGACCTATGACACAGAACTATCCCAAGAAATTGAAGGATTGGATGGTGTGGATTACACCGTTGTTAATAGTTATCACGGACTCGCACTTGGAGCCATGAAGGCAACCATGGGAGATTACGATGTTTTTGTAGGTGGTAGCTGGGATACCTTGACAGATCTCATTGAAACCCTGGTTTACTTTGCTGTGGTTAAAATCAGAAGGAAACCTTTCATTCTCTGGAGGGAAGATTGGGATTGGAATGTTAAATCCCTGAAGAGATCCATGGTTAAGAAGTTTGCAGGTTTTATTGGTAGAAATGTGGATGCTGTGTTGGTTCCAGGAACTAAGCACAGGGAATTTTTCACTAAATTAGGTGTTAAACCTGAAAATATGTTCATAATGCCTAACGTGAGCAATATTAAAGCTAAAGAAGTGGATGAACTTAACATGGTCCAGATACAAGAAGAACTTGGACTGGAAAACAAGAAGGTTGCTCTTTACGTAGGCAGACTCATCGATCTTAAGGGTGTAGATTATCTCATCAAAGGTTTTAAGGGAGTCACTGAAAAACTTGATGATGCTGTGCTTCTAATTGTTGGTGAGGGTCCTGAAAAACCGGCCTTGGAATCCTTAACATCGGAGCTTAGTATGGATGGTGAGGTTATATTCACGGGAAATATTGATAACTCCAAACTTGGAGCATATTACATGGTTGCAGATCTTTTTGTTCTGCCCTCAATCACAACCTACTTTGCAGATGCGTGCCCACTGGTTGTAAATGAAGCCATGTACTTTTCTAAACCCGTTATAACGAGTGATGCTGTTGGAACCACCTTCATGATAAAGGATGGTGAGAACGGGTACGTTGTACCCGAGAAAAATTCAGAAGCCTTAAAAACTGCTATTTTAACTGTGCTATCTAATCCCGAACTCATAAAGAACATGGGCATTGCATCTAAAAATCTTATTGAAACCAACTTCAAGTATGACAACATGATCCAAGGGTTTAACAGTGCTATTGAACATGTTCAAAGGGAATAAATACATTTCTTTAAATACATTAAACTATTCCAAAAACAGCTATTATATGGGATAGCTTCCTGATTATACTGGTCCATGTAGATGGAACGTTTATTTTGTAAGACATTTCAATGATGCATATGTTTTAGGCCAGAAACCCCTTAGCAAATAATTAGTTCAAAGTGAAATGTTGTATATAAAGATGTGTTTGTACAGTATTCTGTAGCCTTGAGAAAAAAATAAATCTAATGGTTAACGAATCCCCTGATAAATTAAAATTATTTTTATAATTTCTAAACTATTTTCAATAATTTGACATTTATATTCATGCTAGTTTGTTGTTAAAAAAATGAGATTGGAATTCAGTTTTACGATTTATTATTAATTTTTTAATTTTCATTTAAAAAAAAAGTTTTTGATGGACATGTTTTCATTCCATCCATCAAATTTATTTATTGACAATTTCATGTTTTTTCGAGATCCTGACTAACTTACCCTGTTGTATATCACATCATGTTTTTTCTGATTTTAGTCTGGATTTTGAAAACAGGTACACTCCCAGGACAAACAGTATGGCTGTGAGTACTACTGCTGCAGCCATGTTGTAGACTATACTGTCCCAGCCCCCACCATTGGTTAAAACTGTTCTTAGTGCTGTTGCAATCTGATACCATGGAAGGATAGAGTATATTTGGACTTCTTGGCCCATGAAAGTTCCGATAACCACTTGTGGTAGTTGGAAGAATGCTCCAACTAAGAAACTAACAGGCACTGCTATCAGAGTTCCAAGCTGACTTGCTTGTGGAGGGTTTTTAGCAAATGATGCTATGATCATACCCAAGGATATTGAAGCCACACCACCAACGACACCAATTATTGCAGCTAATATTATGCTGTTTAAACCTCCCTGCCAATGGAATCCGAACATTATGGCAACTGCCAGGAGTATGATTATCTGTGCACCTGCCACAAGGGACCATGGTAACAGCCCTCCGAACAGGTAGTCAAATGAAGTCATTTCCGATAGTTTAAGCCTTCTGAGGGTTCCACTCTCAACTTCCTTGGTTAACATTGCTGCAACACTGGTTGAAAGCAGTAAAATTGCAAACACCATCATTCCAGGAGCTATGTAGTCGAAAGCTGTGAAGGATTGGGTTCCAGGAATACCTTCCACACTGGTCTGAATAAATTCTTGAGGCTCAACCCCACCCATTGCACCAATGATACCATCTTGATAGGATCCCACTGCACCAGTTAGTATGCTGAGGGAAGTTCCAAATCCACTGTAACCCTTATCACCACGAATAACGAGTTTACTCGTAACATTACCAGTTGAACTGTTTAGTGTCATAGATCCTGCTGAATCTGTGCCCTGAGCAGTTTGTGCCATGTCAACCATTGATTGAGAGAAACCAGCAGGTATGATCAACTCCAGATCCACATTTCTCTGCTTCACCAGGTTGGTTGCATTGGCTTCCGATGTTTGTGTTATATTGAACAGGTTAACATCGGTGTCCTGATACTTCAGACCCTTCATTGTGTCTGTGAAGTTGTTACCGTAGTTCACAGTTGTTCCGTTGGGCAAGGTCACTCCCGTATCAAGGTTTACGACTGCTATGCTGTTGGGTTGATTGTCTTGACCCATGGTTCCAAATGCGAAGCTGAATATAAGCATGAAGAATATTGGAAGGAGTAGTATGAAAAATAATCCTCTTCTGTCCCTCAGTAATTCTTTTAAATCTTTTGAAGCTATACTCATGAATTTCATTTTATATTCACTCCCTTAGTCCTGTTCCTGTGAGTTCGATGAAAACATCTTCCAGGGTGTTCTGTCTGACTGATAGGTCATCTATCTGGATGTTGGATTTTTCAAGTTCTGCCACTATCTTAGGGAGTTTTCCCACTGCATTGAAGGCCCTTAAATTTATCTTTCCATCCACTTCAACGACGGATATCGTGTCTTCAAGGGTTTCAAGGTAGTTCATGACGTATTTCTTATTATCTTTATCTGGAATGGTTAATTCTATAATATCGCCCTCTCCTATTTCTTTCTTGAGATTTTCAGGTGTGTCTAGTTTGAGAAGCTTACCATGGTCTATTATGGCTACCCTGTCGCTTAACCTGTCTGCTTCGTCCATGAGGTGAGTTGTGAGGATTACTGTTTTTTGATGATCATCCCTGAGAGATCGGATATAACTCCAGAGCACCCTTCTTGACTGAGGATCTAATCCTTCGGAAGGTTCATCCAACAGCACAATTTCAGGTTCGTGAATAACTGCCATGGCCATGTTTAAACGGCGTTTCATACCACCGCTTAGATTTGAAACTCTTGTATCTGCCTTTTCAGTGAGGTACAGATCCCTCAAGAGTTTTTCGATTCTCTCGACTAGAATAGCTTTAGGTACTGTGTACATGTCTCCCATGAGCTTTAAATTTTCATTACAGGTTAAATTTTCCCAGAGAACCAGTTCTTGAGGACATATGCCTATGGTTTTCTTGTCCATTTCTTCAACGTCACTGTTGTTCACAAGTACCTTTCCACTTGATGGGCTGAGAAGGCCCACCATCATATTGATGGATGTGGTTTTACCAGCGCCGTTGGGGCCTAAAAAACCTAGAACTTCTCCCTTTCTTATTTTCAAGTTTAATTTGTCCACTGCCAGAAAATCCCCAAATTTTTTGGTTAGATCCTGGGCCTCCATTACATACTCATTCATTGAATATACCTCTTCATAAGTTAATTACCTTGAAATTATAAATTTTAATCCTAATTTTTTCATATGATACATTATTTAAACCGATTTTATGTACTTTGAAGTTGTTTGAAGTTTTTTTAAGTCCTTGTCTTTGTATCTAATTTCTATTTGTTTTCTAAGAATTTGGGAATGAATTTCCGCCTTACAAAGTGTATGCTCATTATAACCAGGTACACTATTATGGCCACAACTACAAAGGGGTAGATTGATATGTCTTTGAAGATGAGCTGGAGTACTATTCCTATTATTCCGGCAGCTACAATGAAGAAGATCAATGATCTGGCTATATATTTTAATCCATCAATTATCTTGTCTTTACCTGCCTTTTCCTTGGGGTACATGGCAGCTATATCTTCTGCAGGTCCCATTCTGGTGATGGTATCTTGAATTATTGTGTCATCCACTTCAACATGTTTTTCCTCTGCCAGGGCATCTGCACTGTCCCAAATATGTGCCTTTAACTCTCGAGCTACTTCTTCTCGTTGTTTTGACCCCATGTTCTTGGTTACGTTGTTGATATATTTTTCAATAGGATCACTGCGCATTTTTAGACACTCCTTTGTCTTGAATATTGGTTTCAAGTTGTGTTATTGTGTCCATGAGTGCTTTAAATGTACTTAACCATTTCAATCTGATTTCCTTCCCAAGGTCTGTTATGATGTAATATTTTCGTGGTCTGGGCCCACCAGTTTCCCATCTGCTGATTAATAATTCGTTTCCCTCAAGACGCCTGAGAAGCGGGTACAAAGTGCCTTCTTCAACCTTTAATCCTGTATCATTTAGGTTTTTGATTATTTCATAGCCATATTTCTCTTTATCAAGGAGGCATATCACTGCTAACTGCATCACACCCCTCCTCATTTCTATCTCAAATTTTTCAAAGACTTGCTTCATTGTCAACCCCACATTATAATATAATACACATATTTGTATCACATACTATACTGTACGATACTATGTATATAAAGTTGATGCCAACTTTCAAAGGTGAGGTAAGTCTTTTTCAAAAAAAATATAATACTTCAGAACAACAAATATAAGTAGGGATGTATTAAGATGTTACTAAGTGCGATAGAATTTTAAGGACTCGGTTTTTAGTATTATTCTGTGTGGAGGAACAAAAATATGAAATTCAATGAGTTGGTTAATAAAGAAGTGATTGACCAGAAAGGCAACGTTCTAGGTAAAGTAAAGAACATTGAATGGGATACTGAAAGTAAAGAAGTCATAAACATAGAAGTTAGTAGTGGAGGGTTTAAAGATACGCTTGGAATGTCCGAACATCAAATATTATCCTACGACAGCATCGAAAGCATAGGTGATAAAGTACTACTAAAAAAACAAATCATCGAACCAGTTAAAACACCTGCAAAAGAAGAAAATGAAGAAACTACTGATAATTTAGACTTTTACAGCTTATAAATTCTTAAACTATTTAATTTTTTTTAAATTGATAATGATATAAAAATCTAATAGGTTCAGTTTTATATTAAATCCAGAAAATGGTACACATAAGGTGGTGATACTGCGAGTTTACCCATTTTAAGTGTTTCAGTTGGCTTGATCACAGTTTCATTAGAATTTCCCAACTAGAACCTTGGTGTAAAGTGCAGCCACCTGTAAGAGGTAGACTGGCAGGTACCAGTAATAGTGTTTGTTGTGGAGTTTTAAAAATTTGAGGTTCACTTCTATCTCCATCTTCACCTTCTTAATCACGGCTGAACTTCTCTTCTTTCTTGATACTCCTTCCTTATGCCATATTCTTGAACTGTGCACGTTAATTATTTTGTAACCCATTGTTTTGAGGTTTATGCACATGTCTATGTCTTCGTTTCCAAAGAATAGTTGGTTGTTTAGGTACTTGATTGGAACTTCCTTGGTTTTGATCATCATGGCAGCACCTGAAACCCAGTCACATTCAAGGTTACCTGGTTTCACAGTTGGGTCTTGGTCCACCATATCGTAGTAGCCAGGGTAGTGTTTGATGTTCACCACTCCGCAGATATTTGATGGAACATCAGTTCTTCCCTTGTAGTCATAGTAGTATATGGTAGGACCCACCACCCCTACTTGTTCATCTTCCTCTGCAACCTCCACGAGCTTGTTTAAAAAGTCGTGTTCAACCACTGTGTCGTTGTTTAAAAGCATTATGTAGTCGGGATTGGATCGAAGGGCTACTTTGATTGCTATGTTGTTTCCCTCTGCAAATCCGTAGTTCTCATTATTTTTGAGTATGTAAAGATTTTTAGCATCCACACCGTCTGAAGTGTCCAACTGAGGATACCTGTCCTCAGAATATTCTAAATATTTAATTGGCTTGTTATCAGGATCGTAATTTAAAAATTTAGATTCAACCTTTAACTTACCATCCAGGTACATGTGGATCTTATCTATTGATTCGTCCTTGGAGTCATTGTCAACTACGAGCACATCAAAATTTGGATAATCTATTTGATACAAAGATTCTAAACATTCTATTGTATCTTCCCAACCATTCCAGTTGAGTATTATAATTTTAACTTTAGGATTCATGGTTAATCACTAGAATTCATATAATTATATATCGTAGCATTTTACACATTTGTTTGGAGCTGTTCATTTGGTTTTTGATTAATAATGATGGATTTTGGTTGTAATGATTTATTTAAACAGACTTTTTATTCTGTTTTTGGCTCCTGAGTAAATTTTGTTGGTGAGCCAGAACCTTCGTTTTTCCAGGGTTACAGGGTAGCTGGTGTTCCAGTTTGATACTGTGGTGTGTATGGTGCCGTAGTTCTTTTTGTATTTTTTAAACAGTTTTCCAAGTGTTCTGTAGTACTCGTCTGCAAAGGGATCTCCTGAGGATTTATGGATGATTGGTAGGGGAAGGACGTAAACATCTAATCCCATTTCATCTATCATGAGACAGTAATCTACACCGTAAAGGTGCCAGCCTTCGCATGTGGATTCATCAAATTTCCTCTTTTGAAAAACCTTGTTTGGAACTACCATGAGGCATTCATCGAGTGTCTGTACTTTCACTGGTTTATCTATCTCTTCACCTGCTCTATGTGGTTGGTCTCCATGTTTCACGTTGGTAATGACCTCTGGATTTTTTTCTGATTTACCTGCTATTCCTGCGGCTCCCAGATTTTTAAGTTCGGGTAACAGTTTATTAAGGTCAGCGAGCCAGTCAGGGTTTTCCATGAGCACATCTTGATGTGCGAATATTATGTACTCTCCTCTGGCCTTTTCTCCCCCGTAATTCAGGGCTTGGGCTGCGGATTTAAAATCTGTTTTACTGTCCTTAACCACTATGAGTTCGTAGGGTTCCCTCTGGTTTTTGAGTCCCTTGAGCAGGTAGTTGTCAAGCACTGTTTTGTTGTTGCATGTGCATACTATGGAGATCATTTTCTTCACCCTTGCTTTTGGCTATGTTCATGTGTTTTAATGGCATTTTCAAGGTGTTTCTCTATTCTTTCACCTGCATGTTCCAGTGTCCAGAACCTTTCCACTTCTTTTATTCCATTTCTTCCCATATCGTAGAGTTGGGTTGGGTTGTTTAAGGTTTGTGTTATGGCGTCTGCAAATTTTTGTGGGTCGCGTTCAACCAGTATTCCTGTTTGGTTTTCAAGCACAGTTTCTCTGACTCCACCTTCCTTAACTCCTATTACTGGTGTTCCACATCCCATGGCTTCTATTGGTACCAGTCCAAATGGTTCGAGGTATGGTGCGTAGAGCACAAGTTTGGATGTGTTGTAGAGCTCAACTAGTTTCTCATCATCAACCATGTCCATAATTTCCAGGTTAACATCAAGTTGCTTTGCAAGTTCCACTATGTAGTTCTTCCATTCAAGAACCGAGTGGTTGGCTGCTATGATGAGTTTAGGTCTTACTTCTGGTTTTACGAGGCTCAAGGATTTTATTAAAAAATCGTATCCCTTGGTTGGGGTTATGGTGCCCACAGATAGTACATGGTCTTCAACTGGAACTTCCATCCTTCTGAATATGTTGGTATCTATTCCCAGATAGGATACGTAGGAGTTAAGGCCGTAACCCTTGAGTATTGATTCCCTTGAGAAGTAGGAGTTTGCGAGTATGTACTTGGCGTGTTGGGCATTTTCCATGTCTATTTTCAGATCCTTTTTGTCTGAGTAGTTGAATACTGCACCCTTTAGTTTGTTGGGTTGGTTTTCAACCATTTTTTCCAATTTTTTTAGGATGGCTTCGTCCCTGGTTGGTTGTTGACAGTAGTACACAGTTGGTTTTTTTATGTACTTGAGGAAGAATGGGGACAGTGTGTACTGGTCCTGTTCACAGAGCACAACATCATGATCCGAATCATTGATGATTCCTGCAATATCCCTCTGTGTAGCTTCAAGATCCCTGAGTGAAATGGTTTTAACGAAAGGTGGAACGTATTTAAATGAAGAGTACAGCCAGCCCCCAATAGTATTCTTAACATGGTACAGGTGAACCTCATCAACCAGTTCACTTAATGGTAAAAAATCCTCGTTGGCTGTTGAAGGTAGGTACGCCTCAACATTGTGACCTTTATGAATAAGATAATCTACAGTTCCGTAGAGAGCTCTTTTAGCACCTCCACTTGGTAAATTATGAAATACTGCAATTTTCATCTCTAAACTCCTTAAATATTTGAATCTAAACTAAATTATGACGACAAACCTCTGTATTTATGGATTAAAATCGTTAATTTGTATTCATTTGCCCTTTTCATGAATGTGAATAATAATTGGTAAACCCTTGGCTTTAGCTTGTCAGCTTTACTAATTCCTTTGTAGACCATGATTTAAAACCTTTTGATTGGATTTTTTGCCAGTTTAAAACCGTCTAACATGGCATAAAAATGTGCCTTGGCCATTTTTGAATCTGATTTTCGTATCAGCTGGTAGGTAGTTTCAAACAATATGAATGGTACGAAGTAAGCTAGAAACTTCAAATACTTCCCACCAGATGTATGTTTCTTCATGAAGTAGAGTCTGTTCCTGTTTAGGTAATACATTTTAAATGTGTTTTGGCTTGATGAGCCGTATTTATGTCGTATAACGGCCTGATATTGGTATGCTGATTTATATCCTTCCTCGAAACCTGTTATGCACCAGTCTACATCTTCCCAGTACATGAAGTAGTTGGGATCTAGGCCTCCGATTTTTTTTATGACCCCTGCTTTGACAAGTACACATGCCCCTCCTATGTAATCTGGTTCGATGTAATTATCAAGGGATCCGTCATCAACCTCGTTGTATCCAATTTCTTCAACCTTGGCATGTGTGTAATCAATCATGCCCCCACCTGCTTCTTGTACAATACCTTCCCGGTCATAGAATAGGGTTTTTGCACCGACAAATCCAATTTCTGCATTGGACTCTCCAGTTTTCACAAGTTCATCCAAGAAGTTTTTGTCAACGACAGTGTCGTTGTTTAGTAGTAGCACGTAGTCAGGGTCTAAATTTTCCAAGGCATGATTTATTCCCACATTGTTTCCAGCTGCAAATCCTAGATTTTCAGAATTTTTAAGCAGTATCAAACTTCCATCACCAGTTTCTGGTTTTTCACCATTTTCGAGGAGTTTAATGGGTTTGTTAGATGATCTGTACTCGTAAAACTCTGATCTTATAGGCAGATCTCCATTTAGATATTCTCGTATCTTTTTGATGGATTTATCTTCTGAATGATTGTCAACGAGTATCACGTTGTAGTTGGAGTAGTTTATCTGGTACAATGATTCCAGACATTCTATGGTATCTTCCCATCCATTCCAGTTGAGGAGGATGATAGAAACTTTGGGTTCCATGGTTTCACATATGATCAACCAAGTTTTTTAGTGTTTGGTTTATTTTTCATACCCCAGAAAATATCCATCCAACTTGAAAAGTTTAGACAAGGGGATAGGTGTTTGTTGTTTGCCTTGTTTGGAAATGGGATGATATTTTTTATGTGCTCTGCAGAGATTTTCTAATGGATTACCTTTGACTTTGAATGTACCATTCCTTGGAAACAGAATTATTTATTTGGGGACTCGACTAAGATATTAGATAGAAGAGCATAGTATTTCTAATTGGTATTTACATGTAAACCTGATGTACAATTTTTTTGGAGACTTAAAAGATCATGTTAACTTTATCAGCAATTATTCTCAACTACAAAGACCCTGAACTCACGGCAAGATCGGTGCAAGCCCTGTTGGAATCTGCCCAGGCCATCAATGTTAAAGCTCAAGTGGTGGTGGTTGACAACAGTGCAACTGAAACTGCAGAATCTCTCAAGAAATTGTTGGGAGACGATATAACCTTAATTGAAAATCGGGAAAATCAGGGATTTTCAAGGGCTAACAATCAGGGTATGGAGGTTGCTACCGGCGATTACATATTGTTACTCAACAATGATGCATTTGTCAATTCAGAAACACTTCATATGGGATTAAACTACCTTGATAATCATGAAAAGTGTGGTGTTTGGTCACCGAAACTTGTAGGTCTTGATGATAAGTTTCAGGTTTCCTGTGCAAGGCTTCCATCGCTTCGTGGTTTAATTGCAGAGTACATCCAATTTAAAAATCTTGACTGGTACCCTGACCTTGAGAAGTGGAACGAACCAACAGATGTTGGGAACGTTGTGGGTGCCTTTATGTTGTTTAGAAGGAAACTCTTAGATGAGGTGGGAATGCTTGATGAGGATTACTTCTTCAATGTTGAGGATGTAGATTACTGTAAAAGAATTCATGAAGCTGGCTACGAGGTTATCTATGATCCACGTTACAGTGTGGTGCATATTGGAGGTGCCTCACAGCCCGGGAAATGGGTGAACGATCCCTACATGCATAAGAACAGGAAGATATACTTCAAGAAGAACCATGGAGCAGTTCAAGGTATTATTGCGGGGCTTGTAATTTGGACGGGTCTTAACATGCGGAGATTTATGATGTGGAGGGCTGGTGAACTATGAATAAACAGGGAATTTCTGTGATCATTCATACCTTGAACGAGGAAAAAAACCTTGTAAACTGTTTAGAATCTGTTAAGTGGGCTGATGACATAGTTTTAATTGACAACTACAGTGATGATAAAACAGTTGAAATAGCCAAGAGCTTCACAGACAGAATCTTCTTCTGTGAGCGGGTGGGTTTTATTGAACCTGCTCGAAAATTTGCAGTTGAACAGGCAAAAAATGAGTGGGTTTTAATTGTGGATGCCGATGAAATGGTTCCACTGAAGATGAAGCAGAAGCTTGAATCCATTGTGGCAGACGATCTAGGTGACGTGGTTTCCATACCCCACAACAACTACTTCTTCGGGAGTAAGATGGAACGAACTGGATGGGGTCCTCTTCAAGATACGCATTACAGATTTTACAAGAAATCCTTGGTTGAACTGTCGGACAAGATCCATTCAGATCCTGTGATAGCTGAATCTGCAAGGATCATAAGCATCGAGGATCCTGATGAAGGTTTTGTTCATTTCAATTACTTCACTGTTGAGCAGTTTGTAGAGAAGATGAACCGTTATACATCCATTGAAGCTGAAGGACTCTTCGATGCAGGTGACGATCTTAATTCAAAGCAACTGGCACTAAGGGTGTTTGATGAATTTAAACTAAGATATATCTCGTTTAAGGGTTACAAGGAAGGATTCAGAGGACTATCCATGAGTCTAATGATGGCAGCCTACAGGTTAACTGTTCTTATGAAACTCAAGCTCATGCGAAACTACAGCTCCAAAAAACCCCAAAAAGAAGTTAGGAAAGATTATCAAAAAATCGCAGATGGAATAATTGAAGAGTATGAAGATTGATACTTCATTATTCTAAAGATTTTTCATGACACTCATGACCTATTCACTTCCATTCTAACCTATCCATAATTATCACAATTTTTAGAATATGTTAAATACTCCTTTTTTTGCCATGTGTAGTACGATTGAATAAATGGATAGATTAAAAATTTAAAAATAAATGGTAAAGAAATTGGGATGGGCGGGGTTAAGGATGTTGGTATCCTTTTGTACTAATCTCGCCCTATGCACAGTCTTTCTATTTCTTCCAGTGATTTTCCCTTGGTTTCTGGCACACGGTAGTACACGAAAAGTAATGATAGAACTGCTATTACACCGTAGAGCCAGAAGGTTCCTGAGGCACCTAATAGTTCGATTATGGTTAAAAATGTGATTGCAACTACCAGGTTGGTTGCCCAGTTTATCATGGTGACTATGCTCATGGCCCTTCCCCTTATCCTAAGTGGATATATCTCTGCTATCATGAGCCAGAATATTGGTCCTAAACTTATTGCAAAGGAACCTACATAAAGCATGAGACATATCACAGCCAACCATCCCAATGAACTGGTTAGGCCAGGTATTATAAATGCCAGTCCCATTATTCCCAGGCTCACGATCATTCCAGTTATTCCTGCCAGGAGTAGGGGTCTTCTTCCAAGCCGGTCTATTAGGAGTATGGATACCACTGTGAGCAGCACATTTACAACGCCGATTCCAACTGTGGCAAATATTGTGACTGTGGCTGTTTGCAAACCTGCAAATTCAAGGATGGTTGGAGCGTAATAGATAACTGTGTTTATACCTGTGAGCTGCTGGAAAGCTGCTAGACCTATGCCTATTATGAGTGCCGATCTTATCTTGGGTTCCAGTAGGTCTGACCATTTTCCTTCATTTTCAAGTAGTAATGTTTGTTCAATTTCATTCACTTCCTTGTCAACATTATCTATGCCTCGAATTTTTTTCAGGACAGCCACGGCCTTGGATTCAAATCCCTTACTAATGAGCCATCTTGGACTTGGCGGCATGAAAAACATTCCCAACGCCAAAATTAAACTGGGAATCACTGCCAGACCCAACATCCACCTCCAACTTCCATTGGGTGCGAAGTAAAGATCCACCATGTAGGAAATAACTATTCCCAATGTTATAGCCAGTTGATTTAATGATACCAGCGCACCTCGGATGTTTATGGGTGCAACTTCTGCTATGTACAGGGGAACTATGAAACTGGCCATTCCAATTGCGATTCCAACAACTACTCTGCTTATAATCAGGGCGTTTACATTCGGGCTTACGGAGGAAAATATCGCCCCTATACCAAAGATTATGGACGCCAAAACTATCATTATTTTTCGACCGTACCTATCAGCCAAAATACCACTGATTGAAGCTCCAATAACCGCTCCAATTAAAACTGCACTCACAGTCACTTCTTGGGCAGTTGTTGAAAGTAAAAAATCTTCCCTTATAAAAAGTATAGCACCTGAGATGACTCCTGTATCATAGCCAAATAACAGGCCCCCTATGGATGTGATGGCAGCTACCAATATCACAAATATATTAATTATTTTGAAATTCTTGTTAAACAACATATTTCATCACCAAAAAATTACACAATGAATTACATATTCTACAAAGAGGTTAAAATTTTATATATTAAAACTTTTACATTTTAAATTAATAAACAAGGTATATATAATTATTAAAACAGACAGAATGAAACTATACAAAGATGTTGTTGTAAATTATTAAATTTAGATTTACATCAAATACCCTAAAAATTGGTATAAAAGAAAGGTTCTCATTATAATATAAGGATTATGAATGTTATTGGTGATCTTTTATGGTTCAACTCTACGATTATTTAACCCATGCTAAAGAGAAGAATGCCACTCCCGGTGTGAGGGCGTATAACAGAATTGATGGGCCTGGATCCAGTCTGGATCTCAGGGATTTTCAACAGGCATTTTGGAAGCTCCCCAACATGTCTTTGGAGTATGATCCCTCTTGTAAATGGAGTTCCGCACTTCCAAGAACGGTGGGAATCACAATTGACACCGGAACCAAGATCGAAGCATTTCCCTACAATCCAGAAATGATCTGCGTCAAATCCACTGAGTACAATAAAGAAGTTAGTGGAAGGTCTGGAGAAATTATTCCTGTTAAAGACAACTGGCTCTTAAAAATACTGGAAATATTCAACCTCCAAGGTGTTAAAATGGTCTTAACTAATTTGAGGAAAGACATACATTCTTCTGGTCTTGGAGGTTCCTCTACAGCAACCATAGGAGTGTGCATACTTGCAAATGAACTGGCAGGCCGGCCTTTTAACGATGTTCAACTGGTTTCTCTCGCCTCAAGAATTGAACAGGACATGGGCGTGAGTATAACAGGAACACAAGAACAGTCCAACGTGATGTTCGGCGGAGTCACAGATTACGTTTGGTTTCCATGGGGAATACCGGGTCAGAAAAGTTCTGGATACGGTGGATCATTAAGATTTGAACTCATGAAAGAAGAAAATTATCATAATTTGCAGGATAGAATAGCTATCTTCCATTCAGGCCATCCCCGGGACAGTTCAAATGTTAATACAGTGTGGGAAGAAGCATTAAAAACTCATAAGGGTTATGATTTACATTCTAAAAAGTTAGCTGTTGCTTACAAGTTTAGGGAAGGTTTGAGATTGGAAAATTGGGACCAAGTTCAGGAATCCATCGAAAACTATCGTATGATACGTGCAGATCTATGTGCAGATTATATGAAGGGCTCGATGGATATTTGGCATGAAGCTGAAGACCATGACTCTGTGGTTTTTCCACTGGGAGCCGGTGGTGGAGGTGCTGTTTTCATATTTTCCAAATACAAAGATTCGATGGCCGATCTAAGGGATGATATTCAAGGAAGCTTCACAGAGATACCATCTAAAATAAGGTCCAAGGGACATGAATTCATGAATCTGTAGATAAAAAAAATATGGATAGTTAATTCACTTTTGATGTGTTTAGATGTCGTAGCTGTTGAGTTTTCTGGGTTTTTTTATTTCTCCCTTCATGAGTTCTATTGTGACTTCTGTGATGCGTTCCAGTTCGCTCACAGAAGTGTACTCATCATTTGAATGACAGCTATTCATTGCAGCTGCTAGTACCAGTCCTTTTATTCCGTGATGTTCAATGTTGTTGTTGTCACTACCTCCGAAGGTGGAGCACAGCTTGCAGGGAATATCCAGTTTTTCGCAGATCTCCTGAAATCTCATGACTACTGGATGGTTCAACGGTGTTTCGTAGGCTTCGATGTGCATTTCATAGCTAACTTCAAGTTTGGCCCCAAATTCTTCTGTAACCCTGGTGAAGAGTTTAATAACTTTTTCTAAAAGTACGTAAGTTTCATCGTTTGAAAAACTCCTTATTTCTCCCTTAACTGCACAGCGGTCGGGAATTATGTTGGGTGCACGACCTCCCTGTATGAGTCCTATGTTCAGGGTGGATCTCGTGTCAATCTTACCTGTTTTTAGCTGTGAAACTGCTTTACATGCCACAATTATTGCGTTGATTGTGTTGTCGGATTTGAAGTTTGAATGGCCTGATTTTCCCTCCACTATCATGTCGAAGGTTAGTAGTGAAGGTGCCTTGAAGGCTGCTGAGCCCACGTCTCCCGACAGATCCAAAGTGTAGGATTGCTTGGATTTGATGGCGCTGTAATCGAAAAATTTCGATCCAAGCCCGTATATCTCTTCAGCCACACAGAACAGCACTTCTATTGGGCGATGATTATTATTATCTTCTTTTAAGGTTGAGATGGCTTCAAGTATTGCTGAAACTCCGGACATGGCATCTGATCCCAGTATGGTTTTTCCATCCGAGGTTATCATGCCATCATCATGCATAATTACCTTTTTTCCCCTGGCTGGTTCCACTGTGTCCATGTGTGCACAAAATAGTAGTGGTTCTAATGATTCATCACCCTCTAGGTAGCCGTAGAGATTTCCGCTGTTACCACCTATCTGTTCACCCACTAGATCCTCGTAAACCTCAAAACCCAGATCTTTGAGTCTCCGAGTTAAGTAATCACAAACATATCTCTCTTGAAGGGATGGACTGTAAATAGAAATTAAATCTAGAAATGTGTTTATCAAACGCTTAGTATTCATTAATTCACCTTATATATTGGATATAAATCCCTAATCTAAAAACATATCTTAATTATAAAAGAAATTCAGTATAAAGAAATCAGTATATCTTTTTATGAGTTGATTGTTTCTAAAAAGATTGTTTTTAAAATTTGATTCTCCTTATTCATTCATTGAAGTGAGTTTATTAAATAACCTTCTATTAGTTTTAGGTCTATTTTTTTGTGTAATAAAAAGATGATAAAAGGGATTTTACAATCTGAATTATTACTTCTCTTGGTGTGTATGGACCCTGAACCATGGTTTAAATGGTTTTGAAGCTGTATTTATATTTATAGTTTTTAAAGTTTGGCATACTGGTAGATAATATCTTTCAGTTCTCCCCCGGAGTTTAGATGTTTTATTAAATGTTGCCCGGGATTTTCCAGATTTTTAACCCTTTTATACAGTGGTTTTAACATTTTTTCTTCGTTCTGACCCCTGTGTTTCAGGCCTTTGGTTGCAAGATCCAGAACTTCTGTGATGAGTTTTTTAAGTTGGTTTTTATCCACGTAATCAGGTAATTCAAACCTCACGAACTGATTCCTTAATTCTGTTAGTGAGTGAGGTTGGTTTAATATGGATGTTTGGTAGTCTAGAATCTGGTTTAGCTCATCTAACTGGTTTATGAGTCCCATATGAAATGATGGCACTGTCATGGTTTCATTTACGGGTTGTGCACAGACACTTCTAAATTCTATTGTGCCTCGAAATGTCAAGTCTTCGAATTTGAATGATCTAAGATAGTGGAAGTCTGTTCCGTTTGGTTTGAAACTGATTGGGTGGTAATTCCCTTTTTGATAGTACTCTCCATGTATGGTTTCTTCGCTGTAAAAGTCTGTTATCACCTTTGGAGGAAAGTTTATATATTTATCTCCCTTTTCTGTACAGTATATGCTGGTTTGGAGCATGTAATCCACTAGTTCATCGATGGTTTCAGGGAGTGGGTCGTACATTCCCACATTCTTTGTGTTGTAGCCCTGCATGCTGTTTTCCCATAGCATGTCCCTACTGCAGGCAAGTTCCATATTATCCTCTCTTAGTACCGAGTTTGAAAACAGCACGGCCTTTATGGGTTCTAGTCTTGAGAACAGGTTTATGGTTTTTATGAGGTCGGGGTAGTGTACATCTATTTGTGTCTGTGATGCACTGGTGAACATTCCATACTCCGGCATATCATGGAAGTTTTTTTGGTGCCTGAAGTTTTGGTAGGTGCATAGATGGTGGTAGAGCATTCTGTACCTTCCATTAGGTACCGGTAGATGTCTGTTATAATTTCTGTAGGGATTAATCCCAAAACCTGTGACAAAGTGGTTTTCCGAGTTTAAAAATTCCTGTATGAACGTGTAATATTTTTTAAACCTTTCCTCCACTCTGTTGAGATTAATTTCCTTGCCGAATGAAATTTCCAGGTTGTTGTAAGAACAGTCGTAGGTGTAAATATCATCTGTTACTGTGTCCTCTAATGCACAGATATTTCCCTTTTCATCTCTGCCCTTTACAGAAAAGTCGAACTGTTTTTTAAATTCTTCAGTTAAGCTGTGTGTCAGTTTAAGATCTACCGGAGTTTTATCCAGATTAATGATGGGTAATTCCAGTTCAATCCCGGCATAAACATCTCGTTTATGTTTTGTAGGTTCTATGTAACGTTCATATATCAAATTTCTTAGATCCTCTTGGTTCATTCAGTCTCCCTCGCAGAGGTGTTCAATATTTTTCATTATCAAATTTCAATTGGAAATTATATCATGGATTTAATCCAACACCATAAGTTAACGCGCGTTATATTTATAACTTAACTATCGTTATATTTCCTAAAGGTTCTGAACTGAGAATTGATTTCAACTTTTACACCAGCTTCTACTAATTATAAGTATTTTGCATGGATATTTCGTTATAAAATAAAATTAGAATGTCCAAATCTAAATGAGGCTCCAAATAAGTCAAGTAAACCACTATTAACACCACCAAAGTTTTAAAGCTTTGAAATATTTCATGTGTCCCTTACATTAAACTCCTTAGATCACGTCCATTTAACATAACAGTATATGTTTGACCTAGTTTAAGTTATTTTGCCAAAATCAGAATCTGGGTATGAATCAGTTTGGATGGCATGATCTTCATGTTAATATTAAAATAAACCAGCAGGATATTGAAAATGAAATTAATGTTGAAGAAATAGTTCAAAAAAATAAAGTTTGATTAAATGTCTATTTTAATGGATTTGTATCCCAAATTATTTGAAGAATCTGTCCAGGAATTTGAACCTGTCTATTGGAATTATCTGTGCCAATATATCATGATCTTCTCTGTCAAAAGTCTGGATGAGGAGTATGACTGCAAAGTAGATTATGATGGATATAATGATTTCTAAAAACAGGTTGATGTTTACTGTGAGGATGAAGCAAGCCATGACTGCACTTGCTACCGCTGGTTTGAATATCACATTTTTGAGATTAACACTGCAGAATGATTTTGAAAGTACAAAGAAGCACAGTATAATTACTATTATCTCTGTAAGCACAGTTACTATGGATGCTCCGATATAACTGTAGTGGGGAATGGCCCATAAATTCAAAACAATGTTAAAAATCATGGATATGAATGTTATCTTTAATAGTGTTGTTTGTCTGTTCATTGCAGGCAGTATACTGCCAAATATGTAGTTCAAGAAGGTTATTGGAACGGTCCATATCAGTATTTGGAGGACAATTACAGATTGTAAAAAGCTGCTCTTATATATTAAGAGTATTATTGGTTCTGCTAGTAGGGTTACACCTACTGCAATTGGTAAGGATAATATTGTCAGATATTTAAATGATTTCTGGTAGGTGAATTTCAGTGAGTCATTTGATGATATGAAGAATTGAGAAAATATTGGGAATACAGATATTGTGAAGGCTGCAGGTAAAAAAAGGAATGCTTCAAAGAGTCTGTACGGGGCACTGTAAATACCAACATCAACACTGGACTTAAGGAGTGATAGAAGTACTGTATCTACTCTAAATGCTATCAGTGTAAATATTGAAACTATTGATAGTGGTAGTGCTGCAATCAAAGTGATTTTAATGAAGTTTAAATCGAAATCCCATTTAGGTAACGAATATTTCCAGAAGTACACAGACAAAATAAATATTAAGCATGCCACATTTGCAATTACATAAAGCAATGCAAAGAATAGAATGTCCTTGTTGAAATAAATGACTACTATAGTACCTATTAACATTAAAACACTGTTTAATATTAGTGATATGGATTGGTACTCCATTTTTTGAAGTGCCTGAAAAATTGCTGTAAAGGTTCCAGAAAGACCGTTGAATATGATCGAAGCAACTATTATGTAAATAACCAGAACTGTCTGGGGAGGATACTGGTGGTGTACCAAGTTTACAATATTAACGAATAGAACCACTAAAACAAATGTTAACAATGCCAGACCCAACCGTAAAATTGTTGTGTTGGTGAAGTATTTAGTTTGAAGAGATTTATCCCTTGAAACTTCCCTGGTTATTATAGTACTCAATCCAAGATCTGTAAAAACTGCAAATATATATGCTAAACTAAGTGCTGTTGAAAGTACCCCAAATCCTGCTGTACCAAGGTATCTGGCAGAGTACATGGTAATAAAAAATCCAAGTATGTAACTTATCATTTGTGAAACAAACAGTAGTGTTGTATTTTTTGCTAATCTCTGTACCGAACTCATAAATTAATCAGCTTCCAAAAAAATTAATTGAATAAAATAAGTAGTTTTTAATGGCTTATTACTGTTTCCCCATTATCCATTATCCAAAGCCATGTCTCGTCATAAGTTTAGAATATTTGGGATTCAAAGTTTCATATAAACAGATAATTTTTACGATAATTCATGATGGTTTGTAGGATAAATCCATATATATTACGATGAATCATGATGGTTTCATTTTAAATTCCTGAGTTGATTCATTAATTTCCTATGTTGAACCATGTTTAATTAATATATGTTTTATTTTTTGTATTAATTCGTAACTTACTTTAGGATCGAATTACATAAGATGTATTTGACTGCAACTAGTTGTATTTGCTTGATTTATGATCTATGGAGGAAGACTTGTATGAAAATTGATGATGATTTACTTGGGAAAGAAGTGATCGATGCTTCTGGAGATAAGGTAGGAACTGTTAAAGAAGTAGATTGGGATTTTCAAACCAAAAAAGTGGAATTCATTGAACTTGAAGAGGCTGGAATCTCTTCGAAAATAGGTTTGGGTGACAAGAGGGTGGTACCAATTAACGATGTCAAGGAAATTGGTGACAAGGTACTGATCAAAACCCGACTATTTAAATAAATAACCTAACTGCCGTTAAAAATTTAATCCTCTATTTTTTTTTGTTGAACATTTTATTAAAAAACTATTAGGAGAGATACTATGCCGGTTGTAGAATCCAATGAAGAGATGAAGAGGAATATGAGAAGGATAAAGAAGGAGGAAGCAGGTTCTAAAAAAATGGAAACTGATTCTTCCAGTAAGGAAGCTGATACAAAACAACAAATAAATGTTAAAGTGGATGAAGTGAAGGACAGTGCATCAGACAAAAAGGATAGTATCCAGGGAAAAATGGATGAATCCAAAAAAGTTCTGGGTAAAAAAGTTGATAAAACCAAGGAAGATGTTTCTGACAAGAAGGATGAAATAAATGTCAAGTTGGAGAATGTGAAGGACAAGGCATCTCAGAAAAAAGATGAACTTAACCAGGGTTTGGAAGA
Source organism: Methanobacterium lacus (assembly GCF_000191585.1). Lineage (NCBI taxonomy): Archaea > Methanobacteriati > Methanobacteriota > Methanobacteria > Methanobacteriales > Methanobacteriaceae > Methanobacterium > Methanobacterium lacus. The sequence goes on along the minus strand of NC_015216.1, from coordinate 1,294,994 downwards.
TACTGTGGATGAGGTTGAAAACCAGAAGCAAAAACTGGAAAAGGAAAGTGAAAAGCAGGGTATGTCTCCAGCTGAGAAAATATTAAATGATATTGTAACCAGATTCCGACAGGGTTCTGATCAGATAAATGATGCCATTGTGGATCGTTCTGAAGAATCGAAAACATCTAAAAAAGATCTCATAAAAAAACCCTTAATAGATGTTTTGGAAACCAACGACACCATATATTTAGTGGCAGATATTTCCGGTATTAAGAAGGACGAGATCGAGTTGGGTATTTCAAAAAACAGTGTTGAGATCACCGCAGTGTTCAAGGATGGCCCAGAGATTGAAGGTGCTAAATTTGCTCAAAAAGAGAGAAATTATGGTGAAACACATCGAAAGGTTATGCTTTCAACAGATGTGAAAATTAATGAGGCTAAAGCAAAATTTAAGGACTGTACCTTGACAATAACCCTACCTAAAAAGGTGGAGGATCTAACTAAAATTGAAATTGAAGGTTAAAAACAGTTCCATAGAATCAATCCAACCTTCCATCTGGAACATTCCACCAGTGTATTGAATAATATTCTATTTTTTTTTATTTTTTTTATAGATATTGTGTGTGTTGAATCGGGACGAATCCTTCTTTTTGCAGAGTTTTGTTAGAGAACGAACAGTTGTAGAGTTTTAACAGATAAAAATTTTAGTTTTAAGATTTAAAACAGAAAAATGATGTTTAGTGTGTTAAAGCCTAAAAAAATAGAAGTAGTATTTATGGAAGAGGTTGAATTTGTTTCACCAGTTTCCAAAAACTCGATTTAAATTGATTTTTTTTTGATTTTTTGTTATTGTTTATTTATTGTCTGTTGTCCTTCTTGAGGTAGAAGTTTAACTGATCTTTGACTATGTCCTTCAGACTGTGTTGGATGGTGGCTCCTATCTTCTGGATCTTCTCTGTGTTTGAGAAGAGTATTGGTACCTCTGCTGGTCTGAATCTGTCTGGATTGAATTGGATTTTAACTTGTCCTTTGTCCGTTTCTAGGTTTATTCCCTGGTCCGAGAGTGTGTACTCAAGTTCGCCTTCAAGCAGCATGCGGTCCACCACTGTTTTTTCGAAGTTAACTCCATATACACTGGAGTTATCAGATTCTGTTGGATTGGATATCTTCTTCTCGCCCTTGAAAGTTTCTGCAGATTCTATGTTCCAACCTGCTTCTTCGAGTCCAAGTAGTATGTATGATAATACTGAGTTGGTTCGCATTGAGCCTTGGTTGTACACTTCGCCGGATTTGCCCTTGGTTGCAAGGGTCATGTATCCCTGTACTATGTCCTTAACATGTGACCAGTCTCTGAAGGCGTTCAGGTTGCCTATGGTGATGTTTTCTATCTCTCCAAATTTGAGTTTCATGATCTGGTTGGTTACAACTGAGGTTACGAACATGAGTCCTCTTCCTGCTCCTTCATGGTTAAATGCTCGTGATACTGTTGTGTCCAATCCATAGGAGTGGTAGTAGTTCTGCATTAAGTGGTCTCCGTAGACCTTTGAAACTGCATAGGGTGACATGGGTCTGAGTGGGTTGGTTTCTTTTATTGGTAGTTCTGGTATGGTTTCTGGTTTTGGGAATATGGTTCCGTACTCCTTGGTTGCTGATTCGTACTGGTTTTCTGATGAGATAACGAGCCCGTATTCTTCACTTGACCCTGCAAATACGATTTTTGCATCTGTATCCTTTACTCTGGAAGCTTCTAAAAGGTTGCTGGTTCCGATGCAGTTTATTATCTGGGTTTCTGCTGAATTTTCAAATGATCTTGGAACGAAGGATTGGGCTGCCAGGTGGAATATGTAGTCTGGTTCGCTTTCGTCCAGGGCATTGGCAAGGGAGGTTATGTTGGTTAGGTCACCTTCCAGTGCCGTTACATCGTTTTGTATGCCGTGGTCTATGAGGTTTTTGGGTTTTGTTCCATCAGCTCGTCTTCTTACAAGTCCAAAGACGTTGGCTCCCTGATTTAATAGTTCCTCTGCTAGGTATGATCCGGCAAAACCTCCTACGCCGGTTATAAATATGTTTTTGTCATTCCAGTTCATTGTGTTGATCCTCCAGAATAATGTTCATCCTGTAATTTATCTTCCCTTTGGTTTGGTTTTGTTTGTTCATTTATTTATTTTATTTGTTGAACATGTTGTAGGCTATGCTGTCTATTGTTTTTATTAGATCTTGTTGGTATTCAGCTTCTGGATTAAATCCTATGGCTTTGGCCTTGGATACATCTGCAACTGAATGTTTTATTTCTCCTGAACGTGCTGGTTCGTAGACTGGTTCCATATCCTTTTTCACACATTCCTTTACCAGTTCAAACAGTTGGTTTATGGATGTGCTTTTTCCGAGTCCTATGTTGAACACTCCTGTTTCCCCTGATTTAGCTGCGAGTTCGTTGGCTTCAACTACACGTTCGACTGATACGAAGTCCCTGGTTTGTTCTCCATCTCCGTAGATGGTTGGACGTTCATTTTTTAGGAGTTTGTTTATGAATATAGGTATCACTGCTGCATACTGTGAGTTTGGGTCCTGTTTTGGTCCGAATACGTTGAAGTACCTGAGGCATGTGGTTGGTAGGTCGTATATTTCGGAATACACATTGCAGTACAGTTCTGCTGTGGCCTTACTTACGGCATAGGGCGATAGTGGGTTGATTGGTACCTCTTCTGATATTGGCAGTACCTCTGTTTCTCCGTAAACTGCTGATGAGGAGCTGAACACTAATTTTTTCACATCTGTTTTTCTTGCGGCTTCCAGCACTTTGAGTGTGCCTGTTATGTTTACTTCGTTGGATTTCACGGGGTCTTCTACACTTTGTGGTACGCTGGTTACTGCTGCCAGATGGAACACGTAGTCTGTTCCTTCAAATATTTCTTCGAGGTTCAGGTCGTTTATACTTCCAAAGTTGGTGTCTATTCTGGATATGTCTAGCTCTTTGATATTTTCTATGGTACCTGTTGACTGGTTGTCTACTATGACCACCTCGTTGTTGTCAACGAATTTTTCCACAAGATGGGATCCTATGAATCCTAGGCCGCCTGTTACGACTATTTTCTTATTCTTCATTTGCATATCCTCTGTAGTCTTGTTTACTCTGTTTATTTCACATTTATGTACATGGTCAGTGATCTGTAGACATCGGTGTTGTCTGGTAATTTGTACAGCATGAATTCCATTTTCTGATTTTGTCCTGTGGTTGTTGCTTTGAAGTTGAGGGGTATTTCTTTGGTTTCATTTTTGGTAAGGGTGAAAGTGTTGTTGTAGAGTTTCGTACCGTTTAGTTGGACCACTAAATAATAGCTGGTTGTGTTTTGTTCTCTGTTGACAATTCCCATTGTTAGGTTGCCTGTTTCTCCCAGTGTAAGGTTTGTTGGATAGTTTCCTGCTTTACCATTTTCTCCTAGGATGTAAAATTCCGTGAATTTTTCTCCAGATTGGGGATTTACTGTTATATATATTACAGTAACTATGGATGCTGCCAGTAAAATTAGAAGGATTAGTGATGCTACTTTATCAAACTTCATTGATACACCTATTGAAATTTAATCTTTTTTTGATAATTTTTTAACAAATCAATTAAAGACAGTGTCTCTATAAAATAATATTGTCTTTGTAATTTATTATGTCCACTCTTCATATTATTCCTTTACCACTGTTATAAATATTCTGATGGAAAATAGATGATAATGATGATTTAATTCGTTGGCTTGGATTTGAAGTTAAATTTGGGGGTATCAAATTTTATTGGAACCCTTATTTAGATTGATTCGAGCTTTCCCTATATTTGTTTACGATATCATGTTGATTAACAATCCCCTAGAAATGAATGATTGGCACTTCCCTAAGTTTGTCAAAGTAGTTATTTTGATGCAAAGTTTAATGCTTCTAAGTTTGTTTCTAAGCATGAAGGGTGTTATTATACCTGTGATCACTCCTTTAATTGGTTTTGTTTATCTTAGTTTTGTTCCAGGGTACTTGATCCTCAGAATTTTAAGGCTGCACCATCTTGGAAGTGTTAAATCTCTTTTGTACGGTGTTGGCTTGAGTTTGTTTGTTCTCATGTTCACGGGTTACATCATGAACATCTGTTTGCCGGTTTTTGGTGTGAAAACTCCCCTGACCCTAACAAACCTGGGTATCTGCTTCACCCTCCTTGTGCTGGTGCTGTGTTTGCTGTCTTATTTGAGGGATGGAAAATTTGAACCTCTTAACTCTGATAACTGTGGTAGCTGTATTGATATTGGTAAACTGTACAGGCCAAGTTTTCTATTTCTTTGTTTACTGCCGTTTTTAGCTGTGTTTGGTTCGTACTTGATGAATTTGTATTCTAACAATATTTTAACCATTTGTTTGTTGGTTTTAATTGTTTTTGTCCTGTTTTTGGTGGTTTACGATTGTATTCCTGAAAAGTTCTATATATTTGCTGTTTGGGTAGTCTCAATCTCACTTCTGTACTCGAGTTCTCTTATCTCTTCCATGGTTTGGGGTTGGGATGTGCAAAACGAATTTTATCTGGCCAATCTGGTTTTAAATTATTCATTGTGGAATTTCTCACTTCCGGATGCCTACAATGCATTGTTGAGTGTTGTTATGGTGGCTCCGGTTTACTCGTTGTTCACCCACATTGATCTTGACCATGTTTTTAAGCTGGTTTATCCCTTCATCTTTTCGCTCATGCCCATGGGACTCTATAAAATCTTCAAGTCGCAGATTGATAGTTCTAAGCTCGCATTTCTAGCTGTGTTCCTCTTCGTATCCTTCAACACATTTTTTATAGAACTGGTTACTATTTCAAGGGAGATGACCGCTGAATTTTTCATGGTTCTTCTAGTGTTGCTCATTCTTGAGAGAAAATATAAACCATCTATCGTGGCGCTTTTAACTGTTTTCAGTGTTTGTTTGGTTGTTTCTCATTATTCTTTGACCTACTTTTTCCTTATCTGTATTTTGGGCGTGACTTTCCTAATGTTGGTTTACAACATTTCCAGGTTTGGTTTATCTAGAAAAACCATGGGTTTTAACAGTTCTAACAACCTCGGATTGTTATTATTTTTAACTGTTTTCACGACGATTGTGGCTTATCTATGGTACGGTAGTTATGCTCAGGGTTTTGCACTTAAATCCATCACAGATGTTCTCGGTGTTGTGTTCTTAAATGTGACCCAGATAGTAGGCCAATACATTGGTGGTTCTGGTGATGTTTTGAGTTTTGCCCTCTTTGCCATTTTCGCACTGGTGGTTGTTGGTTTGGTTGGGGTGTTGTACTTGTTTGTTAAGCTTGAGAGGCAGTTGGAATCTTATGAGGATAAGGTTACTAAATTTGCTGACTGGTTAGATTATCGTATAGTGATTGGTGTGAGTGTTGCTGTTTTACTCATTTTAACACTGACTTTGGGGCCGTTTAAAACTTGGATAGTCAGTGTTTTAAGGTATATGAATTTTGTAGTGGTTTTCTTTACCATAATGGGATTCTTCTTTTTCTTCATTGAAATGAAGATTAAGAAGTTTCAATTTAAGTACTTGGCCTTTGCTGTTATGGCATTTGTCATGCTTATTGCAGGTTTTTTACTTCCTTCTTTCAGGGCCGCCTTTAACATGACCCGGATCTACGAAATCACTTTCTTGGTGCTGGCACTGTTTTGTGTTTACGGTGGTATCAAGGTATTTGAATCGTTTACCAAGGGTTTTAATGGGCATGAACTTGGAGATTCTGTTCCCATGAAGATTTTCACTGTTTTCATGGCAGTTTTTTTAATTTTTAATGCGGGTCTTGCGAGTGTGATTTCTGATACTTCTGTGCCGATGTCGCTGAGTAATGGAAATTTAGCATCTGATTACTATCCGCTTTTCAACTCAGCTGAGGCTGGTTCGGCCCTCTGGCTTTCAGAGAATAAGGTATCTGACAGCATCTATGCAGATGTTTATGGAAGGTTCATATTTAATAGGTACATCTTCTCGTTGGATAAAATAGCGTTAGAAAATGGTGTGACCGACTTTACAAGTTACGATCCTAATAATTCATATATTTACCAGCGAAAGCTCGATATTAATAATTACTATCTAACTGGCTACACTGGTATGAATGATAGAAACAGAGTTTATCTTAACATGAGTGTTATTGTTGATCCAAAAAGTACAGTGTTTGATGATGGAGATTCAAGGGTTTATTATAGTTAACTTAATACTACAAGAACACAAACTTTACTTATTGATTCATTGAACAACCCTATGTGACATATTAATGAATATTTATTACGGAGGCAATGTTTAAACCAATCCAATATACAATTTATTGCAAATTTTTGCAATTTTTTTTAAAGAAATAACAATAATGTTAAATATTTTTCATAAATAGTTAACATAATAATACCCGACTATAGAAATTTTATTAACAATTGAACATTGTTCAAATACAAAAATATAAATACCCAAAGGTTGATGTTTTATCATGATTATTCATGCTAATGTGATCTTGATCTCAAGCTATGCAGTCGCAGTGATATCATCCATTGTCGTTGGATTACTTTTAAGAATACCACTTCTTCCTGAAAGGCCAATGCGACAATCCTGGACTATCAGCATAGTATTCCCTACAGCAGTACTTGCACTCGGTTTTAGTGCGATGGTTTTCAAACTTGGTGTGGATGGGCTGTTGGTGGCAGCCATTATAGGAATAATAACTGCATTATTCTCCAAATACATCCTAGAAAGGGTACTCCCTGAACCTGTTATGGAGGAGTCATAATGAATGAAATTCTTGCTATTGCGATAGCAGCTATACTCTCCTGGTTGAACTTTGTAATTATTGATACATGGATGGGACTTCCTGAATCACCTGGTGTTAAAGGTGCAGATGTTATTGGAAGGGCAGTTAAGAAGAGGGGAGGAGATCTTGCAGGTGGATTTTTCCAGGGAAATATAGTATGTTCTCCTGATGCCTCAGCAGGAACGCTTCTAGCATCTGCAGCATGCTTTACCATAGGCACCCCCGAAGGTGGATTAATTGCAGCTGCACTCGTGTACTTCGGTAACAGGTTGTGTGCAGATCCAGGATACGCTGGAACAACCGGAGCACTAACAATAACAATCATAATATATCTGGCATCTTTCATAGGAATAGGGCCAGAATATTTCATAGTTGGTATGGTTCTAGCTATTGTCACGATACAGGGACTTCACCATCCACTTGCATCCAAATTATTGGGTAAAATTGCGAAGAAAATGGGAAGGTACACCGAACTTACATAGGATGTAAAAAAAATGCAATCCACTAATCCTATAAAGAATTCAGAGGTTATAATATAATGCTAATCGAAATATTAGGTATCATTGTACTATTAATGGCTCTAAGAACATTAATTGCAGAAGATAGAGCAGCTAGGTTACTTTACCTTAACGTTATAGGTTTTGCACTATCTGGAATGATAGCACTCTATATACAAACACCATTCGGAGCAATAATAGCAATAACTTTCTTTATTTGCTCCACTTTAAGTGCAAATGCCATAGCATATTCCATAGGAAGAAATAAACGGGAGATAGTTCTCGACGATTGAAAATAATAATTATTATGAACATGGATTTATAATGGTGAAATAAAATGTATCCGTTTTGGGACCTCATAAATTTATCAACTGTATCAGCAGGACTTGCATTGATAGGGGCTGCTGGTATCATAATGTTAAAAAAACCTATCGATAAGGTTATAATGTTGGCTTTGCTCGAAGCTGGGTTGATTGGAATGATAGTAGCAGCGAAATACTTGGACGTTGCAATGGCAGGAGCCATATTCGATCCAATTTCCACTATCATATTGCTCATAGCCATAACCAAGATCAATGAGATTCGAGAGAAAAAAATCAAATCCCAGGGGGAAAAATTCATTGCTTGATGTTTATGTATGGTTCTACACCGGATGCATACTCGTTATTGTTGGGAGCATAGCAACCGTCATAGGTCCAGGTGTTAAAGATCCTGTTGTAAGAACAATTAACACTGAAATTCCAGCTGTTGGTATTTCAATGATATTTTTAACTTATAACCACACAATTGCCCTGGTAACATTTATTGCAGCCACTGCAATCATTACTCTAATACTTTTAAGGGCAGTAGTAAGACTTGAAGAAATGGGGGCTGAACTTTGAAGAGTATAGGAAGACTTTGGAATTCACTCGCAAATCCTGAGAAGATCCCACGATTATTTGCACTGATACTTGGTATTGTTTTAATAGCCGGTTTATTCATACCTTTAGCCCTTGATAATCAACAACTGTACCCAAGACCTGCCCCTCAAGAGCAAATTAATGCCCAGGATCCTCTTGCACCATACGACAGAGGAGGAATACCCTTCGAGGAAAGGGGAATTGTAAAGGCACAGTACCCACAGTACGCACCGGCAATAGGAGAAATTACAGCATATCTATCTCCAATAGCAATAAGTGTTAAAAACACTACCTTCTACTATGGTACATCCATATACTCCTCACCAGGAGGACTCATAGATGAAATATTATACTACACAAGGGGTTTTGACACAGTTCTAGAATCAAGCATCCTTATGATGGCCTTTGTTATAGCATCATGGATAGCTCTAAACTTCACTATGAGGAGGGATGACGATTGATACTTGTACCTGATGTTGTTTCTCCAATTGTAGTTGGATTATATGCTCCTGCAATAATAGTTGGAATATTAGTAGGACTCATTGGTCTCTTCGGAATATCGGTTGAGAAAAATGATCTGCAGGTTTTAATACTAACAGACATTGTGGGTATTGGAATGTTAATATTTGTGGCTGCGGTGGGCACAGACCTTGCAGAGTCTTTAATACTTCCAGGACTAGTTGTTGAACTCGCTGAGATAATGGCCATATCCGAAATACTCATGAGCAGAGAAATGCGTAAAAGTGGCAAAACAGTTGAACTCATACCAACACCCCTACACTTCAACCTCGAAATACTACAAACTGCTCCCATTTTCTTGGCAATTATACTTATCGTTTATGGAGCCTTCCTTTCAGGATTTACAGGAGGAGCTATAGCTGGAGCAGGTATACTCTTTTATGTAATGTCTATGAAAGTAAGGGGAGTACCATCAGGAGTGTGGGAAGGACTCGCAGGAGTATCGGGCATAGCATGGTGCCTATGGCTCGTGGGGTTCCTCGTACTTTTCGTGTTCCCACAGTACTGGTTACTTGGATTAATGCTTGCTGCCTTCGGTGTATTTATTAAGGTAGCATTTAAAGCTGGCCTGATAGGAGTTATGAACAGAGAGGAATTTAAAAAGGAGTAGATTTAAATGGATATCACAATATTAGGCTCACAAATAATAGGAATCATACCCCTTGGAGACATAGTATTTTACTTCACTCAATTCAACCTCTTCATGTTCGCAACGGCCTTGGCATTCACAGCTATTATAGCTATTAGTAAAACAGAAACCCAAATTGAAGCTGAATTTGGTAAATTAGGTGATAGAGCAGTTACTGTAGCTAAAAAAGAATTTAAAATCAGAAGATTTCTTGCCATAATATGTGGACTCGCTACTGCTGGAGCAATGATCACTGGGGATCTCTTCGATTTCACACTCTTTGTATGTTTAACAGGAATTGTTAACATCGGAATTGTAGGTGCAGTCAAACAGGTTGATGTATTAGACGCTGCCTACCAGTACGGTTTAATAGCAATGATGGCTTCATTACCACTTTTTGGAGGGGCAGCATTGATATTAGCAGCAACAGGTACTCTCAGTTTGCTTGATATCAACTCTTTAACATACACCACACCCATGATGATACTGGGCTCCATACTCCTGTTTTTAGGAGTAGCTGGAGAGACAGGTGTTGCTCCATTTTTTGCAACTAAAGCAGAAATGTTTAGAACTCCAGGTTCACCATTTCTCCTTATAATACATCTAAGTTCACTGTTAATACTTGTAAGACTCATAGAGATATTATTAATTATAAATAAACCATTTTAAAGGTGAAAATCAATGGATAATCTTAAAACAACCGGTTGGATACTTTTAATCGCATCATTTGCTAGTATTGTATATGCAATAATATTTAATCCAACTAGCTGGATTGTTTATGCAATTTCCCTGGTTTCAATACCTTTATTCATACTTTCACTAGGGCTCGTTACAATGGCCAAGGGCAGTAAGGATGAAGAAGAAGAGAAAAGAAGGGAACCTTTCATAGGATACTAAAAAGACATATTTGAAGCTTAAAATTTTAGGTAGATAACAATGGATCCCATAATAAATTTAATAATTGAAATTCGTGATGTTCGGCTGGTGATCGAATGAATTTGATGACTAATATCTTGATAAATGTTATTATAGCATTTTTAATAGGTAGTTTGCTTTTCGGACTTCAGCGTAAGATAATGGCAAGAATCCAAGGAAGACCAGGACCTCCAATCATCCAACATATATTGCACACACTCAAATTCTTCATTAAAGAATCTGCGTTTCCATACACTGCAGCAATGCCATTTTACATAGCAATAACAGCCATGTTGAGCATGATATGGGTTGCAGCAGTTATAGTAGGTCCAGTAACAGGAGGTTCACTCCTCTTAATATTCGGTATTTACGCAGTTCACAAAATCGTAGAACACAATGCAGGATCTTCATCAGGATCCCCCTACGGAAAATTAAGCTGTGTAAGAGCGGTTTATTCTGCTGCCGCAGAAATTCCGTTATTCGCGGTTTTAGTAATAATCTACTTTAAAACAGGTACAATGAACATCACAGGCTTGATAAATTACCAAGCTGTACACGGCCCTTTACTCTATGCAATACCACTTGCAGCACTCATGTTCTTCGTACTAATAATGTCTAAAGCTCCTTACTCCCCATTTGCAATAACCAAGGGTAAAGACATAGTTTCAGGGTACGAAACAGAACATTTCGGCCTTTTAAGAGGTTACTTGATGATGTCAGAGTCTATAGCCTGGTACATGTTATTATGGGTGTTCCTAACAGTATTCCTCGGACCTATAAGCATACCAGTATACTTGATTGGAATGATTGTAATGTCTTCAATTATAGCGTTTATAAACGCAACAACACCATTACTCAATCCAAATCATTCCATTATGATGCAGGTAACCTTTGCATTCATTGGTATAGTGGGTTCATTTGCCTTGCTCATGATCTAAGAATTAATCATTACAAAAAAAAGAAATCAAGAATTATTATTCACAAAAAAATAGAGGATAGAAAATGGATGAACAAGAAAAAGATGTGCTGTTCCTAATGGCATTAGCTGCTTCTGGAGCCGTTATTGCCAGTGGACTGGCAGCATTCCAACAATGGATCGTTGTTCTGCCCTTGACTGTGGCAGTTTTTATCTTAATGATCTTGGCAGGACTTCAGTACAAAAAAAGGTACATTCATCTCTCTGAAAACCTTGAAAACATCGCCATGATCTTGGTATTGATGGGATTCATAGTATCATTCATATACCTTTACAGACCTGCATAAAAAAAATTACTTAACTGGTGTATTAAATGAACGACATAAGCTACTTAATATACATACTTTCATTCATCATAGGATCAGCAATGGGACTTGTGCTGAGCTACAAAAAATATACAGCACCCTTTGTAACCAAAAATATTGACATGGTAGCACTCATACTGGCAATTGTTGGTTGGGTACTTGCAATAAATAGTCAGCTGATTTCAGCTTGGGTTTCACCAGTTATAACCATCACTGTGGGAATCTTTTTAATTGCAATTGTCATGGGAATGAGGCCAGGATATGGTAGATACGAAACAGTGATTGGATTTGCTATTTCAGCTCTGATATGGGTGGGAACGGTGCTAATATGAATTCTTACAAACCTAACACAGAAGCAGAAAATGAAGAACTTTACATAACCATGAAAAAAAGGATCTTAGCCAGTTATAAATGGCATGAAAATGTTATTGTGCCATTTTCAAAGGAACTTGAAATCTCACCTGAAGAACTGGAAGAAATTCTTATGAAACGATTGGATATGTCCAGTTTACAGGCTATTAATCCTCGTTATGAGTCTTCAAAGTTAAGATGTCTTAAAGAAAGAATTCATGCAGATCTCAGACTCTGCTGGTTATGCGATATCATGAACATCCTCACAAAAGAGGAAGCAAAGACTATTCGAGATAAAATAGCATACAACGTACTTGAAAATAATAAAAATTACAAAGAAGCTATAGAGGATGGTAGGGCAGATTTGCTCGAATATCTCCTCAAATAATAGAGGTAAACTAAATGTTAAATGGTCTTAAAGACATAATTCGGAAGAGCTCCATACATGTTTGTCTCGTAAATACAGGGGGCTGCAACGGTTGCGATATAGAAGTTGTTGCACTTTTATCCCCAAGGTACGATCTTGAACAGTATGGTATATATGTTCACAATAATCCAAGGGAAGCAGACGTGCTTCTAATAACAGGAGCCTTGGCAGAACAGTGGAAGGACAAGCTTCAGAAAATATATGCCAAGACACCGGAACCCAAAGTAGTGGTTGCAATAGGTAACTGCCCACTTACAGGGGATGTATTTAATCAAGAAGGATCAAGCGTAAATGCACCGGTATCTGACTATATACCTGTGGATGCAGAAGTCTCTGGATGTCCTCCACGTCCAACTGAAATATTAGCGGCAATTTTAGCTGTAGGGCCAGATGCAATAGCAGCTAGAGGGAGGCAAAAATTATGATACTTCCAATAGGACCAGTACACCCCGGTCTAAAGGAACCATTACGTTTAAAACTTAAAACTCGTGGAGAAAAAGTTTTAAGTGCGGAAATAGATTATGGTTACATTCATAGGGGTATTGAAAGGATAATGCAGGGTAAAACCTGGCAAAAAGGTATTTTTTTATCTGAAAGGGTTTGTGGAATCTGCTCCTACGTACACACACAAACATTTGCAGAAACCTTTGAAAAAATTGCAGGAGAATATGCTCCATTGAGGGCACAGTACCTTAGGGTATTGACCAATGAATTAGATAGGATTCAGAGTCATTTACTTGCAAATTCCACTTATTTCAAGGCTGTAGAACACGAAACATTATTCATGTACATGTTAGCACTTCGAGAGCCAGTGATGGATGCCATTGAACTGTTAACAGGAAACAGAGTAAACATGGGATGGAACGTGGTTGGTGGTGTTAAGATGGACATCAAACAAACCCATATGGACCAGATCATGCAAATAATGAACAAACTCGAAACTGATTACGGAAGGTACGTGCAGATCTACGAAGACGGACCCTTAGTTGGAGGACTCAGATCCAAGGATGTGGGAGTTATGACTAGAGAAGAAGCCATAATGGCAAGGGCAGTTGGCCCAATAGGACGTGCTTCAGGTCTTGAACATGATGTGAGAGAACAGCATCACACTTACAAAGATAACTTTGACTGGAACGTTGTGTGGAGAAAAGAAGGAGATAACTTCGCACGAACAATGAATCGATTTAATGAAGTTTGGGAATCTATAAGTTTAATTAAACAAGTTATAAACAACATTCCAGAGGGTGATGTTCGTAAAAAGATTGATATACCTGCAGGAGTGGCAGAATGGAGGAATGAAGCTCCACGTGGTGAAGTTACATATTCCATTGAAACCAACGGAAACCTCATAAAAAATATTTCTATCCGAACACCGAGTATAATGAACATCGATGCTTGTGCCAAGTACATGTTAAACGATGTTCCAACAGTTGCTGATGCGGTTGCTACCTACGCAACAAGTGATCCATGCATTGCATGTGCAGAAAGAGTTACTATACTGGATGAATCAGGACGTGTTCTTGATTTTCACGGTGTTCACAACATAAATTCCAAATTAAAAGGATGATGTAAATGTCTTCGGTTATATGGTATCTATATGAATTTGCAAGGAAGTCTTGGGCTGAAAATTTTGCAGCTGCTAAGAGTGACAAAGAAATAATGGATGCACCAGACAGGTTTAGAAACTTTCCAGAGGTACATAAAGAGTACTGCATAGCTTGTGGTGCGTGTACTGCGGCCTGTCCAGCACCCATGGCAATTAAATTGGTTAGGGATGAAGATAGTGAGCATGAAGATGGTTTTACATATCCTGTGATAAACAACAGGGGATGTATTAGATGTGGATTTTGTGCTGAAGTGTGTCCAACTGATCCCAAGACCCTTACATGTGGTGAAAATCATTTGATAAGGGAAGATTTCACAATTCTTCCAGTGGATAAAAAGTTTGTAATAGACGATTATCTCTGTATAAGATGCAAAAAATGTATGAAAACTTGTAAGGTTGGAGATGCTATTTTTGAAGAAGATAACAAGATAGTTATCGACCAATCCAAATGCATATCTTGCGGTGAATGTCTTAAAACCTGTCCTGTTAAGGGTGCTATTAAAGGAATTCATATTTCACATGTTGAAGAGCAAAAGGAAATTATAAACCTTGTGGTTGATGGTTTAGAAGCTAAAATTGAAGCAGAACAAAACAAAATCAAAAATATTGAGGGTTCTGATGTTTACAGCTTTGATATTTCCGCAGTTGAACTCATTGAAGACGCCAGAAAAATATTGGATGATGATGAGCTCATAGATGACATAATAGAAAATATAACTGACAGGCTTAAATTGAGGGTCATTACATGGGACAAAGATAAATGTACCAACTGCAGACTCTGCGTTAAGGAATGTCCTTCTGGTGCAATTAAGTACACCAGTGAGGAAGGTGTTGTTAGAAATCCTGATAAGTGTTTGAGATGCAGTATCTGTTATCAAACTTGTCCATTTGGTGCGATTGGATATTATATCTCAAGGTTCCTTTACAAGCGAGATGAAGCAGATAAGCTTATTCATGTGACAGTTAAAACATCAGATTTACCTGTGAGGAGTTGAGATTATTACAACTACTACTAATAACTCTAAAAAATATTGTAAACCAATAAGAGATGTTGAAATTGATTACAATATTGACAGCAGCAAATGCGAAGCTTGTGAAGATAAACCATGCTTAATGTCATGTCCAGTAGATGCTATTTGGAAGACTGAAGATGGTAAGATAGAGATAGATGATAAATGTGTTGGATGTGTACTGTGCAGAGAAGCTTGTCCATACAATGCAATTAACATGAAAACAACTCTTTCAGAACCTATAAGAGAAAATGTTCCCAATATAAATACTAAACTTTGCAGACAGTGCGGTGCATGTGTAAAGGCATGTAAAACAGGGTCTATACAGCTTATTAGTTCGGGTAATGAGGAAGCTCACAGTGAAATTAATGAAGATACTTGTGTACGATGTGGATACTGTGCACGGGTGTGTCCTACAGAAGCCATCAAGTACGGTGAGATCCTTCCAAGGTCCGTTGTAGGTGGAAAGGCAATAGTTGTGAATCAAAAGGACTGTATAGGTTGCATGACTTGTACAAAGGTTTGTCCATCTAGAGGAGCAATTAATGTTGGAAAAGTTAGTAAATTACCATTTATAAATCCATCATACTGTGCCAGATGTGAAGAGTGTATGAATGTGTGTCCATCTGCAGCAATCAAATATTCCTCAAGGAAGAGGGCGTACAAAAATTTCAGCAAGATCAAAACCATGGAAATAGTGTCTGAACTTCTTGAAAATGAAGCAGGCAAACTATCCAAGGATGCCATAAGAATTTCAAGCATATTAAATGGAATTGCCAGAAAGATATCTTCAAACCATAGTGAAAAATCCTTTAAGGAAGATGTTACACCCATCATAACCGAAGAGATCAAGGCAATGACCCACAACGAACTTGAAATTGAAGATATAAATGAAATTATTGGAGTCACCAATCCTAAAAGAAGCATTAAAGTCATTGAAGATAACTGTATAGGCTGCGGTGCCTGTATGTCAGAATGCCCAGTTAAATGTATAGAACTTGAAATGCCATCACCTGTACACATTGATGATAGATGTGTGCACTGTGGTAAATGTATTGAAACCTGTCAGTTCAATGCCATAGAACTTGCAGAAGAATATTTCAAGGTTGAAGATGGTAAAATCTTCTTTAAAAGGGATGCACTTACTGGACAAAGGGAAGGAAAAATTGTCACAGATGTAGAAGCATGCATGGCATGCGGTATCTGTGTGAGGAAATGTCCAACCAATGCACTTAAACTGGAAAAGGACGAAGTAATAGTTGACACTGAAAAATGCATATTATGCGGCGAATGTGACATTATCTGCCCTGTTAATGCTATAAAACTAAAAACTGAATCCAACACTGCTTCCACTGAAGCTAATAACTAAAAATTTTATTTTTTTAAAATGGAGGAAAGAAACATGGGGAGAAAATTTTTTGTCTCCGATTGTGAAGGCCCCATATCAATTAATGATAATGCATTTGAACTTGCAGGTCATTTTATAGATGATGGTGAAAAATTTTTTGAAATAATAAGTAAGTACGATGACGTGCTTGCCGATGTTTTAAAGAGGCCAGGATACAATGCAGGAGGAACATTAAAACTTATAGTTCCTTTTTTAAAAGCCTTTGAAGCCAACAATGAAAATATAATCAATTTTTCAACTGAAAATGTTCACATGATAAATGGTGCAGTTGAAACACTAAACTACATTAAAAATACTATGCCTTCGTTTATAGTGAGCACAAGTTACAACCACTATATTCAGGCCCTTTGTAATGTAACAGGATTTCCATTTGAAAACACCTATTCAACAGAACTCGACCTAGACCTTGTTGAGATATCTGACACTGAAAAGAAAACTTTGAAACAGTTCAGATCCAACATAATCAAAAATCCCGATTTTGATGTGTTGGAGGACATTTTCTGGAACAAAATTCCAAAACTCAAGTCTGGAAGCTTGATGAACATGGTTCATCCCGTGGGAGGAGAAGGTAAAAAAGATGCTGTTCTAGATATTATTTCTAAAAATGGATTCAATCCATCAGATCTTTTTTATATAGGGGACAGTATCACAGATGTCCAGCCTCTGAGATTTGCACGGGAAAACAATGGAATTTCAGTGTCTTTCAATGGCAATGAATATGCAATAAATGAAAGTGAAATTGCAGTGTTATCTGAAAACACAACCATCACATCTATACTGGCTGATATCTTTAACACCCATGGAACATCAACTGTGTTGGAATTTGTAGAACTCTACTCAGAAAATCCAACTAAAAGTCTTGAAGCAGATTATGTGAATGGAGATCTTAAAAATACTATCACCAAATCAAAACTTCCAACTGTTGAAATTGTAAATACTGACAACCAGGAACAACTAATAAAATCCAGTACCATAATACGAAGAAAGTTAAGGGGAGAATCCATAGGTGGGCTCGGATAAAAAAAATTGTTATTAAATAAAAATAAAGTTAACGGAGATAATATGAAAACCCATGAAAATCTAGAATCTAAGGTTGTTAACACCTATTGTGAAGCATTTAAGGGTATATGCTCTAGAGTTATTGTAACAGCTGATGATGAAGAAACTCTTAAACGAGCTGCGTACGATGCTACATCCACACCTGGAACAGTGATTGGAAGGGTTGAGGGAGGTATAGAATCTTGGTTAAATGAAGATCAAACACCTGATAACCGTAAGGGTGCCATCCTTCAGTTCTGGTACAACACTTCAGATATTGAAAAGTTTGGAGTCGAATTATCCTACAGAATAAGACAGGATATACTTGTAAAACCATTCACAAGCCTATTTGATGCTTCTCAAAATCCAGATGGATGGATAGGCACCATGAAGAACGTGGGACATTGTGGTGATGGCTATGAATGGGAAGAAACAATTTACAACAGGGAAATGATCGTGGTTCCCATAGCAATCCCAGATTTTAAAATCGAAAAGCAAATAGGATACATGAATGGGATCATGGGTGCTAACTTTTGGTACATGTGCACAGATAAAAAAACAGTGCTTGAAGCTGGAAGAACTGCATTAAAGGCTATTGAATCTGTTGAAGGTGTTATTGCTCCATTTGATATATGTTCCGCTGCAAGTAAACCTGAAACTAACTATCCATGGATTGGACCAACCACCAATCATCCCTACTGTCCATCGCTCAAGAACCAACTGAAGGAATCAACTATGGTGCCTCCTGAAGTTAAATACATACCTGAAATAGTTATAAATGGACTGAACCAAACCTGTTTAAAAGAGGCTATGAAGCTTGGAATTGAATCTTTAATAGATTATGATGGTGTTTTTAAGGTTTCAGCAGGAAATTATGATGGTAAACTCGGGGAATACAAGATCGACCTTAAAGAGTTGTTTAAATGAATCTGGATGTAATTGGATTTGGAGCATTAAATCTCGATAAACTGTATCATGTAAACAGTATAGCCCGGGAAGATGAAGAATCCTACATACAAGATTACACAGAATCTTGCGGCGGTTCTGCAGCCAACACCGTCATTGGAATTTCTAGATTGGGTAACAAAACAGGATTTGTTGGTAAAGTTGGAGCAGATCCAGAGGGAAGTTTGCTTTTAAACAACCTTCAAAATGAGAATGTGAACACAAACATGGTACAAATTGCTGATACTGATCGAAGTGGAACTGTAAATGGATACATTGATGAGGAAGGGCAGAGGGCATTGTACGTTGATCCAGGTGTAAATGACTGTATAAAACTGGACGATGTGGACCTGGAAGTTTTAAACAGTTCAAAAATTCTCCACCTAAGTTCCTTTGTGGGTAAAAAATATTTAGATTCCATTGAAACTCAAAAAACCGTGTTAAAAAATGTTTCTAATGCAGTTAAAGTTAGTTTAGATCCTGGAAGACTTTATGTGGAGAAGGGTTTTGAATTTATGGATCAGTTTTTAAGTAGGACTGATATCTTACTTTTAAATTTAGAGGAACTTAAATTCTTAAAAACTAATTTAGATACTGGTGATGATGTTGTTAAAGGTTGTGATGAATTACATGAGGAATATTCCATAGATATCATGGTGGTGAAACTCGGTTCAGAAGGTGCTTACGTGTCTTCAAATTCTAAGTCAGAATTTATTAATGCGTTTGAAGTTAAATGTGTAGATACCACCGGTGCAGGTGATGCCTTTAATGCAGGATTTTTACATAGCCAACTTAAGGGCGAAGATGTACTCAAATCTGGATTGGTTGGAAACTTCGTTGCTTCTAACTGTGTAACAGAGTACGGAGCTACTCGTGGTCTCCCAGACATTTCAAAAGTCGAAGATATTCTGAAAAAATAATAAAACCAGGTTTTATTTGATTAAATTTTTAATTCAAATGTTAAATTTGGAGATTAAATTATCGGTTCCATTAATAATTTAATTATGATGGGTGAATCTAATATAATACTGATTTATATATTATTATAATCTTTAATTAAAATAAGGGTGTGATTATGGATATAACATTTAAAAAAAGGAAAGATGCTTTGGTTGGAGATGTTGTTGCCAAGTCTAACGATCTTGAGCATGGAGTGGAAGATTTCAAGGCAGAAATTGAGAACTGTTCGCTCGAGCAGAAGTTTATAACAATTTCACCAGAATGTGTGAGATGCAACCTCTGCGCTCAAGAATGTCCAGTAAATGCAATTGACGAAGCTAAACTAACAAAACCTGCTAAAATCCTTGATAATTGTGTTAAATGTGAAATTTGTTCACAAACTTGTCCTGTTAACGCTATTAAGGTCATTGAAAGCAAATCAGATCTTGAAGAGGATGTAACCTACAAGTTAAAAACTAAAAAAGTCCCACACAGAACCCTTAGAATGGAAAAAATTGATGTAGATCCAGTTAAATGTACTTCATGCGGCAACTGTGTTAAATTCTGTCCAACAGGAGCAATAAAATTGTTTGATGAAGGACCTGCAGTTGTTGATAAAGATTCGTGTATCGGGTGTGGTGCATGTGCAAATGTATGTGGTGAAAATGCTGTGTCGCTGGAGAGAAGATTGGGAAGTGTCTTCAAAACTAAAAAACTCGCCATTGATGAAGATATATGTGTAGCGTGCGGTATGTGTGAAGAAAACTGTCCAGTGGAAGCAATTAAACTAGAAAATGGGAAAATTGTTTACTCTAAAAATAAATGTATTACTTGCGAAGTTTGTTCTAAAAAATGTCCTGTTGCGGCATTAAATGTGGAAGAGGTTACTAAATGAAAGTTAAAGAAATTATGGACAAGAATTTTATAGGTGTGGACCTTAACATGACTATTGTGGATGCATCAATAAAGATGGAATCCCATAAAAAATTCACAACACCAGTTTTAGACAGTAAAAATACTTTAATTGGTTGGATAACATCCCTAGATGTGACAAGAGGATTACGAGAAAATCATAAGTATGTGAAGGATATCATGCACTCCACCGAAGAGATTGTAGATCTTCATCAGGATGAACCTGCCAGGTTAGCTGTATTGGCAGCTGCACAGCACAAACTTGTGAGCATACCAGTGCTCGATGATGATGGTAAGGTTGTGGGTGTAGTCAGAACATTCGATATCGTAAAAACACTTTCCAAATTATACGAAATAAAGGTTACAAACATATTTAAGGCCATGTCAACCGAACTCAAGGGTGTTTCCTGGGACGAACTTATGGAAGCTTCTGCAATAGTTACCAAGAGGGAAACAGGAAAAAGAGTTACAGCCAAGGAATATGAACAACGTATCAAGAATTCAACCTTTGGTGAAGCCATATGGGCCACAGGAGGATTAGAAAAATTCTTCGTAGGTTTAATAGCAATAGGAGAATTAGTTATTGCAAGAAAGGTTGCTAAAGCCCGTAAATAACTAATATATATTTTTATTTTTAGCTGAATTAACATCTCAATCTATTTTTGTCATCCATTAGTTGAAGCAAAACATATTTATATGAGTTCATATAACAATCGTTATATGTTACATTTCTATCCTCATTTTTTAACGGACCAAACAATAATGTGAACAATCAAATTACAATATTGACTAAAAAATTTAAGATTGTTTAAAGATTGTATTTACTTAAAAATTGTATAACTATATATTCAGGGGGAATTATCAAATGAAATTCAGTACCAGATCAATACATGCTGGAAGAAAACCAGACCCCATCACAGGGGCCATTTCACCGACTATATGTCAAACTTCTACCTTCACATTCGACGAATTTAACAAACCCGGAGATTACGATTATTCGCGTACCGGAAATCCAACTAGATCAGCTTTAGAAGAAGCAATAGCAAATTTAGAAGGTGGAAATGCAGGATTCTGTTTCTCAAGTGGTATGGCTGCAGTTACCACTGCAATTCATCTCCTTAAATCAGGAGACCATGCTGTAGTAGGTGAAGATATCTACGGAGGAACACACAGACTGTTCAGTGAAATTATGACCAAGTATGGAATCGATTTTACATTTATAAGAATGGATTCAGAAGAAAAACTTGAGGCAGCCATAAAGCCAAATACAAAAATGATCTGGATTGAAACACCTTCAAATCCATTGTTGAATATTACAGATCTAAGTATGGTTTCTAAAATAGCAAAGGAAAAACAGATACTTACTGTGGCAGATAACACATTTCCAAGCCCATACTTCCTAAGGCCAATTGAATATGGAATCGACTTGGTTCTTCATTCAACCACCAAGTACATCAATGGTCACAGCGATGTTATCGGAGGTGCCATAGTGACTACAACAGAAGAACTTGCAAAGGATGTTCATTTCTTACTCAATGGAATGGGAACCAATGCAGCTCCATTCGATTCTTGGTTAATATTAAGAGGACTTAAGACCCTTCCACTCAGAATGGAAAAACATGCATCTAATGCCATTGCAGTTGCTGAGTACCTACTAGACCATCCAAAGGTATCTGAAGTGTTTTATCCAGGTCTTGAATCCCATCCAGGTCATTCCATTGCAAAAAATCAAATGGACGGTTATGGTGGTGTGGTTTCATTCAAACTAAAAACTGACGTGCCTAAATTTATAGAAAGCCTTGAAATTTTCCACCTTGCAGAAAGTTTAGGTGGTGCAGATTCTTTGGTTGAACATGCAGCTACCATGAGCCATGCATCCATGTCACCTGATGCAAGGAAACAAGCAGGTATTAGCGACGATATTATAAGACTTTCCATAGGTCTCGAAGATAATGATGATCTAATTGAAGATTTATCCAAGGGACTGGATGGTTCATAGATAAATTAGGATGTTAATTGGCATCCTTCTATTATTTTTATAATCAAAAACTTTATATGGAAATAAATTAATATAACAATTGTTAATTAGTTGCTGAATTTTAAATTGGCTGGTTGTGAGTGACTTGAAAATTATATTTTCAGAGGGTCAAACTGA
This sequence comes from Methanobacterium lacus, assembly GCF_000191585.1. NCBI lineage: Archaea > Methanobacteriati > Methanobacteriota > Methanobacteria > Methanobacteriales > Methanobacteriaceae > Methanobacterium > Methanobacterium lacus. Next base: position 1,272,677 of record NC_015216.1, on the reverse strand, counting down.
AAATCTGAATATAGAAAACGTATCTGTTAAGGAACTTCTTGAAGATCTGGAAATAGAACCCCTGGAAGTAATAGTTAAAAAGGGCAGTTTAGTCCTTCAAGAAGATGAAACAATCCAAAACAATGACGAAATAATGATTATTAAAGTGATTCACGGCGGATAATTAATAATAACACCTGAATAATTTTTTAAAATCAAATAAATAACGGAGTTAAATAATGGATAAAGAAAGGCCTATTATTGTCAGATACGGCGAAATTGGAGTAAAAAGTCCTGTTGTAAGGAAAAGATTTGAAAAGAAATTAATATCAAATATTAAAGTCCTCATAGATTGTAAAATTAATATCAACCAGGGCAGGATTTTTCTGTTTCCCGAAAATTTTGAAGAAGCACTTAAATCTCTGAAAAAAATATTCGGAATCGTTTCATACAGTCCAACATTGAAAACCAAAACAGATCATGATACAATTAAATTAGCTGTCCAATCTTACATCAAAGAACTGGTTGAAAAGGGTGAATTTGACCCTGAAAAAACCTTCGCAGTAAAATGCAGAAGGGTGGGAGAACACAAGTTTTCAAGTAGAGAAATGGCAGGATTCTGTGGAGCAGCTGTAATAGAAACAACCCACGCACCTGTAGATCTTTCAAATCCTGACTTCACACTTTACATAGAAGTCAGAGATGATGACACCTATATCTTCCATAAAAAAATAAAAGGAGCAGGCGGATTACCAATTGGAACTCAGGGAAGAATGATTTCGTTGGTTTCAGGAGGAATAGATTCTCCAGTCGCCACTTATCTCATGATGAAGCGTGGAGTTGACATCACCATTGTGAACTTCAACAACCATCCATTCACCAGTGGTTCAAACGAGAAAATAGTAAAAATCTACCATAAACTCAAAGAATACGCCTCTGGTTCAGATTTTAGATTGTTACAGGTGGATTATGGGGAATTCCTTAAAAAATGCACCGAAGAAGCTCCACCAAGAATGACTTGTGTGCTATGTAAAAGTGGAATGTACCAGATAGCTGAAAAAATTGCTAAACAAGAAAAGGCTCTTGCAATTATTGATGGCAGCAGCGTTGGTCAGGTAGCTTCACAAACATTACCCAACATTCTTGCAACGAGATATTCCACTTCTATGCCTGTTTTAAGTCCATTAATAGGTTTAGATAAACTTGAGATATCTGAAATTGCAGAAAAAATAGGCACATTCCAATACTCAATACTTCCAGACAGTGGTTGTGAAGCAGCGCCAAAACATCCAGAAACTAATGCAGTATTAGAAAAAGTGCTCGAAGTCCAAGAAGAAATAGAAATGGATTCTGAAGTTGAAAAAGTTTTATCAACACTTCACAAAGTTGATTTAACTTTATAAAAATTATGTTATGAAGTAGATATGGAGGATTAAATATGGCAATATTTGCTAAAGCATCAGAAAAAGACGTTACAAAGGCTATTGTATCTGAATTTGCAGAAGAATTTCTAGAATATGTAGAAAGTGATGTTGTAATAATTGGAGCAGGACCAAGCGGTTTAATTGCAGCAAAACGACTGGCAGAAAGTGGTGTTAAAGTTCTTTTAATCGAAAGTAACAACTACTTGGGAGGAGGATTTTGGATAGGTGGATACTTAATGAACAAGCTCACAGTAAGGGCTCCCGGACAGAAAATTCTAGATGAAATAGGAGTTCCATATAAAGAAGTTCAAGAAGGTCTTTTTGTTGCAGATGGTCCTCACGCATGTTCAAAGCTTATTGGAGCTACCATGGATGCTGGAGCCAAAGTTATCAATATGACCAAATTTGATGATGTTGTAGTAAGAAAGGACAAAGTTGGAGGAGTAGTTATTAACTGGACACCAGTATCTGCTCTTCCAAGGGCCATAACATGCGTAGATCCTGTTGCTCTAGAATCTAAAATAGTTGTAGATGCAACCGGACACGATGCAGTGGTTATAAAATCCCTCGAACAAAGGGGTTTAATAGAGATACCAGGATTTGAAGGAATGTGGGTTGAAAAATCTGAAGATGAAATTGTTGAAAACACTAAACAGGTTTATCCTGGAGTTTATGTTACTGGAATGGCAGTTGCAACAACTTGTGGAAATACCAGAATGGGACCAACCTTTGGTGGAATGCTCCTTTCAGGAGAAAAAGTTGCAGAACTCATCATCAATGATCTTAAAGTTGATGTAAAAGTAGAAGGCACAGCCTCTAACAAAGCAACCAGCTCAAAATAGATACATAAAATAGAACCCTAATTAAGTAGTTGATTTAGAAATGAGTAAAGCTAGCTCCAGTGATATCAAAGGAAAGATCATCGCTATTTGCACAAGTTCAGTTAAAGGAACCAAGAAAAAGGATATTTTCCAAGGTATTCTCATGGAAAATTACGGACTTCTCGGGGATGGACATGCAGAAAACCAGTCCCATAGACAATTGAGTCTCTTAGCTTTAGAGAGCATACAAAAAATGAGGGATCTAGGGCTTGAAGTAAATCCCGGCGATTTTGCAGAAAATGTTACAACAGAAGGTGTTGAACTCGCAAAACTTCCAATTGGAACCAGAATAGCCCTAGGAAATAATTCCATTGTTGAAGTTACACAAATTGGAAAAGAGTGCCATACACAGTGCGAAATAGGAAAACAGACCGGCCAGTGTATAATGCCCACCGAAGGAATTTTTTGTAGAGTTCTAGAAGGCGGGAAAATAAAGGCTGGAGACAGTCTGAAAGTTTTTAAATTAGCTATTTAAATCCTTATTTTATTATATAAGTTGATTACTTGATTTAATTCTTTTTTTTAAAGACTTCAGATGCTGTTAACAGTATTAGATTTATGATAATAATAATAACCAACCTTTAAAAGGATTAATGATTGGAAATTAGGCTTATATATATGGGATAACATAGATAGTTTGAATTAAGTTAAAATTAATGCTAATTAAAGTTGTCAAAGAGAACAATAATATAAACGGAGGAAGATTTGATGTTACATGGAACAGATGTTTTAAAGAAAGGTTTCGCTAAAATGACAAAGGGCGGAGTTATAATGGATGTTGTAAATGCTGAACAGGCAGCTATTGCAGAGGAAGCTGGTGCTGTTTCAGTCATGGCCCTTGAAAAGGTACCTGCTGATATTCGTGCAGAAGGCGGTGTAGCAAGGATGGCTGACCCATCTAAGGTTCGCGAAATAATAGATGCAGTTAGTATTCCTGTTATGGCTAAAGTTCGTATAGGTCACTTCGTAGAGGCACAAGTCTTACAATCACTTGGTGTTGATATGATTGATGAAAGTGAAGTCTTAACACCTGCAGATGAAAAATATCACATAGACAAGAAAAATTTCACTATACCATTTGTATGCGGTGCAAGAAACCTTGGTGAAGCTTTGAGAAGAATTGATGAAGGAGCTGCAATGATCCGTACTAAGGGTGAAGCTGGTACAGGTAACATTGTTGAAGCTGTAAGGCACAGCAGACAAATATCAAGCACAATAAGAGAACTTCAAAACAAAACTGAAGAAGAACTCTGGTCAGTAGCACGTGAAATTGAATCCCCATTAGAACTAGTTAAACTCACAGCAAAAGAAGGTAGATTACCTGTTGTGAACTTTGCAGCAGGAGGAGTTGCAACACCAGCAGATGCAGCTCTCATGATGCAGTTAGGTTCAGATGGAGTATTTGTTGGATCAGGTATATTCAAATCAGAACAGCCTTCTTTAGTTGCAAAAGCTATTGTTGAAGCAACTAACAACTTTAAAGATGCTGAACTAATTGCTGAAGTATCAACAGATTTAGGTAAAGCAATGCCAGGGCTTGAAATCAGCACAATACCAGAAGAAGAGAAACTACAAAAAAGAGGATGGTAAATACCTTTAAATCCATCCATTCTTTATAATTTTAATCTATTTTATAACATGAAACCTTTTTCATGACTTAATTTTAATTTTCCAAAAAAATATTATTTAATAAAAATTCAAAATCAACAATTAATTTAAACAAATTTAGAAGGGGTAATAGCCATTAGTAATGATTTAGAAAATGATTGTTGTTCAGTTATTTTACAAGTAACAGATAATCATGATGTGGTTGCATTTAGAAGAGATGCAATATTCCCTGCTGAATTATTTATAGCCCAGGACAATTTTTATGGAAAAAATGCAGAAATACAATTCAAAGTTTGTGGCGGCCTTTTCTTCCATACAGTGATAACCAGTGATGGTTGGATAATAGCTAGTGGTGGTTTTGGAACGAGTTCCAATCAAAAATTAATGACCCTTGCAAGTCAAATAATGAATAACGGCTCCATCACACAGGAATTGTTAGAAAATACGAAACCAATACTATCCAATATGGGCCTAGGTCACTTTCTAATAAAAAGTCCGGATAATTATGTTGCTTTTGAAATATATTTTGATGGGACTCCCTTGAATAAATTTTTTAAAATGAATAACGGAGAATTTATTAGCGTACCCAACGATCCACAATATTACAGGGAAGGTCTTTATTCTGAGTTCCACAGTAATCCACTTACAGCAGCTGCAGAGATTGAAGGGACAGATCTTTGGGGAGTCAACAGAAGAAACGTAATTCTTCATGATGTTGAAAAAAACAATGACAGCACCTTACTTAAAATATGGGCAGCTTACGATGATGGATCCCTGCTTGAGAGAAATGAAGGTAAAGGTGGTCCAGACAACATAAGATTCTTGGATGATCTAATAATTAATGGAAAGGACCTTCCAATAATTCCAAGCATGGTCAAGATCGGTGAAATAAATTTATTAAATCAAGAAGAACCAGACAATTCAAAAACAGCAATAAAGGCAATTAAAAATAATTTATAGGATCTACGTAGATATGAGTGAAAAACAACGACTGTTATCTATTGAAATTTTATTAAGAACATAAATTAGTGTTTAAATTATTTTTTCTTGGATTTAGTTTGGTGAAAAATAAATTTAACTGATATTCTCATGATTTGAGAAATGGTAAGTACAAAGGGAGATAGTTTTATGATTACGAAAACACCATTAAAAGAACTTGAAAGTAGGATGAAAAATTTCAGATCTTTCATGGATGAACAGTGCCCAGGCTGGGAATTTGCTGTTCTATTTAGTAAGATAAATCTTTACTACTTTACAGGAACCATGCAAGATGGTATGCTGATAATTGAAAAAAATGGATCTACATTCTGGATTAGAAAAAGTTTTGAAAGGGCAAAAATTGAATCGTTGTTCGAAGATTTAAAGCCCATGAACAGTTATCGTGATGCTGCAGCCATGTATGCAGATCTGCCTGAAACTGTTTACATTGAAACTGAAGTTGTACCACTTGCAATGTACTCCAGATTTCAAAGGCATTTCCCATTTAAAAATTTCGAGTCATTGGATCATGTTGTGGCCAGATTAAGATCTATAAAATCCCATTATGAACTGTCTTTGATGAGAAGGGCCGGAGAGATACATAGACACGTTCTTGAAGACCTTGTACCAGAAATTCTTGTAGATGGTATGAGTGAAACAGAATTTGCATCCGATCTTTTTAAACTAATGATGGATGAGGGTCATCACGGTGTTTCAAGATTCGGAATGTTTGATACAGAAATGGTTCTAGGACAGCTAGGTTTTGGTGAAAGTTCGATCCATCCCAGTTACTTCAACGGTCCTGGAGGAAATTCCGGGATAAGTCCTGCTGTTCCGTTAATTGGAAGTAGGGACAGAAAGCTTCAAGGGGGTGACTTGGTATTCGTAGATGTTGGCTGTGGAGTTGAGGGTTACAACACAGATAAAACAATGACCTACATGTATCAGGCTCCTTTGAAAAAGGAAGCAATTGAGGCACATGAAATTTGCGTTGAAATACAAAATAACATAGCTTCAATGTTGAAACCAGGGGCAGTTCCCTCTGAAATTTATAGAACAGTAATTGATGATTTAGATCCTGAGTTTTTAGAGAATTTTATGGGTTATGAAAATCGTACAGTCAAATTTTTAGGTCATGGTATTGGATTGCTCATAGATGAAACACCTGTAATAGCAAAGGGATTTAACGAACCCATTGAAGAAGGAATGGTATTTGCAGTAGAACCAAAAAAAGGAATTAAAGGTGTGGGAATGGTGGGAATAGAAAATACATTTATTGTGACCAAGAAAGGTGGTGATTGTATAACCGGTAAAAATCCCGGTTTGATACCTGTCGATTTTGACTAAATAATCTTCAATTCATTCTATTTTTTTATTCAAATATCAAAAATACTGACCACAATACTTAAACAAAAATTTAGTATTGGGTTTGAGGTATAATAGAAATAAATTTCTTTAGAATAATAAACAAATAAAGGTTCTTTAAAAAAAAATGAAATATGTTTGCAACAACATCATAAAAAGATTTGTAAAGATTTCAACATCTTTTCCATTGGGGTTTTATTTTGAATGTTACTAAGTAAAATACCACCATTATAACAATTATTGTTAAGAGTTCATAGATAGGATCAATTGCTTGGGTAAATAATGAGGGTGTTTGAAGAATCGAAGCTTGAGGATGAATTATAGCAGATTCGTAGATATTATTTGCAGCATGCATACCAATGGCCAATTCTAATGTTCCACTTTTTAGAGTTATGTATGCAAGGGAGAATCCAACTACTACGTAGTAAACCATAGCTAGAATTCCACCTGCGGTTATTTCAGGGTTTACTATGTGCGGTAATAGGAATAAAATACCGTTTATTAGGGCCAATATAAAAAAATTTCTGGTTAAAAGCCCTGTTCCCTGCATCCAATAACCTCGGTAAGTTAGTTCTTCACTGGTAGTTTGTAGTGGTATGAGAATTAAGATGAATGGAAGGAAATACAACCACTGAGAAATGTTGTTTGCGTTAAAATGTATATTAGATGTGTTCAATCCACCCAAAATAATATCTGATAGTACCAAAAGCAGGAAAAAAAATCCAAACCCGTAGAGAATAGGTTTTGCATTGATCTTTTTAAATGGAGTAACTAGTGTAGAAAATGGTCTTTGATGAATGAAACGTACACTTATAAAGACTCCAATAATTCCACAAATTGCTGGACACATCGTAACAACAAAGTAAGCCAGTGGGCTAATGGAACTTATATTAAACCTTCCAAGTTCAACTGTGGATCCCATGGCCATTGCAACTAAGAACTGTACAACTGCACCAACAATGTAAATAAAAAAATAAATTATGAATATTCCAACAACGTACCTTATTATACTTGTTTTACCTTTATTTGCTTGATCAAGAAATGTTTCCAAATAAATCACCTTCAATTATTAAATATAATATGTAACCCTCCAGTAATATAACTTTTTTGATAAAACAAGAATATAATTAGAAATATTATATTAAAAAAGGCGATATTTCTATGAATTAAATTAATTAAAGTAATATAAACGATTATTTTATTAGTTTTTAATAACTAACATGAATGAATTTTACACCAGCTAAAAATCATCAATAAGTTTGCCCATTTTAGTAAGAATTATTTACTTTAAAATAGAATTAGAACTAATATTTAATCATTTAAGGTTCATAACACTGAAATTTAGTTAAATTTATTAAATTTAATTTAAAGCATATATATTATAAAAATAATATAAGATTCACGAATAAAATTTTTATGTTTAAGTAAAATCAAATTTTTTTAAGGTTAATGTTGTTTTAATTTATTAAAATTAATTGTCAAGAATTCACATATACACAAATTAACAATTGTTATAGGTACATTGGGGGATTATATGAACTGGAATTTTTCAGAAATATCAGAGTCTTTATTAAAAGAGGATAAAGGAAAATTGTTGGTAGAAGTAAATTTTGGACTGGAAAAAGAAAGTCAAAGGGTGTTATCTAATGGTGAACTTGCATTAACACCACATCCCATAGAATTTGGGGATAAACTAGAAAATGAAAGGATTACTACCGACTTTTCAGAAAGTCAGATCGAAATTATAACACCACCTTGCGATTCTGCTGAAGAAGTATACGAAGAGTTGAACAAGATAAACATCGAAGTTGAAAACTCAATAGGTGATGAACTATTATGGCCACTTAGTATGCCACCAAAACTTCCAGACGAAGAAAATATTCCAATTGCAACCTTTGCTGATACAGAACTTGGAAAGTACAAAGAAATATATAGAAAAGGATTGGCAATTAGATATGGTAAAAAAATGCAGATGATATCTGGTATACATTACAACTTCTCCTTTGGAGAGGGAATGATCAACTACCTCTACGAAAAATATGGTGAAAATACAGATAAACGTACGTTTACAAATAAAATACATTTTCAAGTGGCTAGAAATTTTTTGCGTTACAGTTGGATATTAATTTATCTGTTTGGAGCATCCCCATCTTGTCACACATCATATTTTTCTGTAATAAACAAGGAAATTGATGTTATTCATGACTGCTGTCCCCGATGTGCTAAGATCATTAAAAATGCAGATGCAAACACATTAACAGAAGATAACAATCCAAACAAATTTTCCCATGTTTGTGTAGCTCAAATGAATCAGTACGCCACATCACTACGTGTAAGCAGATTTGGATACTCAAACAGTCTTAAAAGTATGAACATCTATTACAATAGTTTAGAAGAATATTCTGAAAAGATACGTAAAATGATATCAACTGAAGACAACGAATATTCAAAATTAGGTTTATACAAAGATGGAATTCAAATACAACTAAATGAAAATATTCTGCAAAATGAAAACGAATTTTATTCCTCAATCAGATTAAAACAACCTCTTAAATCAGGAGAAACACCGTTAGAAGCTTTAGAAAATAGGGGTGTGGAGTATGTGGAGTTAAGAATTTTAGACTTGAATCCCTTCGAAAAACTGGGTTTAAGCCTTGAACAGATGAAATTTATCCATGTTTTCATGCTTTTCTGTTTATTTGAGCCCAGCCCATTGATTACAGAACTTGAACATTCAAACATTAATGCAAATCATCATTTAGTATCATTATTTGGTAGGAAAGAAAATTTAAAGTTACAAAACTACGATAACAACACAGTTAGTTTAAAATCCTGGGCCGAAGAACTGTTTGAAAAACTCATAACCATTGCAAATTTCATTTACACCTCCACAGGAGATAACAATTACGTGGAAAGTGTTGAAAAGGAGAAGCTTAAGCTTAACGATATTTCATTACTGCCCTCTGAAAGAATTAACAGAGAAATGGAATCAAATAACGAAAACTATTTAGAATTTGGAATGAAATGTGCTAAAAATTCGCAGAAATCTGAAGTCACATCCAACTCAGAAAAACCTGATCTTAGGGGGAAAAATTATGCAAAGGGAATATGAACAACTTGAACTATCAACCCAAATAATTATCAACGAAGCACAAAAAAGAGGAGTTGAAGTGGAGGTATTAGATTGGGATGAAAATTTTATTCGGTTAATAAAAGGGGATAGAGTTGAATACATTAAACAAGGCACGAAAACTTCTTTAGATAATTACGTGGTGCCTCTTATCATGGAAAATAAGGAATTGACTAAGTTAATTCTACGAGAGCATGATATCAATGTTCCAGACAGTGTTACTGTGAAAAATTTAGAGTGTTCAATGGAAATATACTCTGACTTTGAAAATAAGGATATTGTGATAAAACCTAAATCTGCTAATTTTGGTGAGGGTGTTCTAATTATTAAAGACCTGAAATCCAAGGAAGTTTACGCTAATGCAATTGAAGATGCATTTAATTACAGTGAAGATGTTTTGATAGAAGATTATGTTGCTGGGGAAGAATATAGATTTCTTGTTGTGACAGACGAAGTTCTAGCAGTGATGTACAGGGTACCTGCAAATGTTAAGGGTGATGGAATAAACAACATTCAAGAATTGGTAGATGAAAAAAATCAGGACCCAAGAAGGGGTAAAGGATACATAACACCACTTGAAAAGATAGAAATAGGTCCCATTGAAAGACACAACCTAAATGCACAAAATATAGATGTTAATTATGTTCCAAAAAAAGGTGAAGTTGTTTATCTCAGGGAAAATTCTAATTTAAGTACTGGCGGGGACAGTATCGACTTTACAGATGAAGTTCATGAAGATTATAAACAAATTGCAATAAAATCAGCAGAAGCTGTCGAAGCAAAAATCTGTGGAGTTGACATCATCATTCCAGATGTGAAGGCAAAACCTGATAAAAATAATCACAGCATCATCGAATTAAACTTTAATCCAGTTATATATCCCCATAATTTCCCATATATCGGTCAAAATCGACATGTTGAGAAGAAAATACTGGATTTATTAAAATTTTAGAAATAATTATAGAAAATATTTAATTAAAAACAAATTAATAACTTATTTAGCCTTTTTTTATTAATCCGGAAGATCTACCCCTATTAAGTTTGATAAAACCTCCCTGATTCAAATACCCTTATATTTCACATAATTACAGTTGTAACAATCAAATAAGTTTAAATCTAAATCTCGAAATTGCCCTAATTAATCACGACCGGTAACCTGGAAAGTTGATTATATCATGGATCCTAACAATTCAAACTATTTCTCTTATTTTTCAAATGGCTGAAACATAAACTAAGCACTAAACTATAAATAGTACCTTGCTATATACAATACCTTGTTAAGTGTAGTGATACTATGAATGCTCAATTTAAAAAAGGAGTGCTTGAACTTTGTGTTCTAGTACTACTTGACCGAAAGGACTGTTATGGTTACGAAATGGTGGATGAAATATCTAAAAATATTTCTATTTCGGAAGGCACCATATATCCTCTTTTAAGACGACTAAAAAAGGAAAATTTAGTCAGTTCATATTTAAAAGAGTCTCAAGATGGTCCTCCACGTAAATATTATCGTATCACAGAACTAGGAAAGGAAAAAAAGGAAAATTTAGTAGCAGAGTGGGATACATTTTCTGCAGCCGTTAAAAATTTACTTAATTATAAAACAGCAACTGGTGATTAAATGAATAAGGAGGAATATCTTAAAAAACTCTCTAAACAGATAAAAAAGATGTCAGTAGATGAAAAAAGAGATTTACTTCAAGATTACGAAGAACACTTCAGAATAGGTATGGAAAAGGGTAGAAGAGAAGAAGAAATTTCAAAGGCATTGGGAGATCCAAAAAATGTTGCCAAGCAAATTAAAGCGGATTACATGGTCAAAAAGGCTGAAGATAAACCTTCTCCAACCAGTATAATAGAAGCGTTAGCAGCAGTTGCAGGACTTGGTCTTTTTAACATATTTGTAGCCGTACCTTCATTGCTCCTGGCAGTTGTTATCATAAGCTTAGTCCTGGCTGGATCAGCTGTGATAGTAATTGGAATTTTAATTACGCTATCACCACTAATACATGTGTTCTTACCCAACTTCATTTACTTACCTGAATATAAAGGAGTAGGAACTTTATTATGGGTTTTATTCGGAATCGCTCTGACGGTAGTGGGAACAATATTTGTACTAGTTATGTCCTACGTAGCCAACAAATTATACCAAATGGTAATTAAACTCTTAAAATCAAATTTAGAAGATATAAAAGAAAATACACTGGTATTTAAATAAATTGAGGGGGGACGATAATGGATAAATTTATTTGGGGAATACTTGCAGGTACTAAGGGAACAGCAAACCGTGTTCGAATTATAGATGAACTTAAAAATAGACCATACAATGTTAATCAGCTAGCTGAAAAACTTGAACTGGATTATAAAACTGTGAAGCACCACATACACGTCTTAGAAACAAATCACATGGTAACATCAAATGGAAGAAAATACGGCAATTTATACTTCCTTTCAGATAAAATGGAACAAAATTACGACAGTTTTGAGGAGATAAAGGAAGAATTCATAAAATCAAATGACGATACATGTGCCCATGTTGGTCACCCATCATAATTACCTAGAAAAAAATTTCAAATTTATTGAGGATCCACCCCATTCTCCTTTTAACTATTGTCTTTTCAAGATTTAAGCTATAATTAATTTTTATTGACATTTTTAATTCTAAACTTCCAATATTTAACTAGTTTAATGTTTTTTTTTTGAATGGTTCATTATAATACTACTATGAATGTTTTAACCTGTACAAATCCATTTTTTTAAATTAATCTGAATTATCATAGTTATTACAAACTAAATCTCCACTCATTTAATATCCATCTACTTTTAAGGTACTATCAAATTTATTTGAGATCTGGGTACAATGTGGAGGGAATATTGGGCAAAATTAGTGTAAAAAAAGACCAAATAAGGAGTAAATATTGGAAAAAGTATTTTTAAGTGTTTAAATAAGTATAATATAAGGCAGTGTTTTATTAAAGATGTTTTAAAGATTTAATTATCTTTTAATCCAAATTCGGAATCATATTTTGGACATTGAATAGTAAAATACGTGTTTTATTTAATAATTTGTTAATAATAAGAGGTATAAAATGAATCTTTATAAATTAGCGTTTAAAAATATTCGCAGAAAAAAACTCCGAAGTGCATTGACTGCTTTAGGAATAATTATTGGAGCTGCTACAATTGTGGTGCTCCTAGGGATTGGAGCAGGAGCAACTTCAGAAGTACAAGAACAAACGAATCAGTACATGTACGATGTAGCTATAACTTCATCATCAAGTAGTGGAAATCTTTTGATGGATCCTCAAACTGTTTCGAAAATAAAAAATATGTCTAATCTCTATGATTTTAGAGAAGTTACTGTCTTTTCGCAAGATATTAACAATACAAGAGTAAACTTTGAAGGAGTCAATGATTGGAAACAAGTTAAAGGAATCAATGGTACAACGGGAGTAGTGATCAATAAAGATACTGCTGATAAACTTGGTCTTCATATAGGAGACAGACTTACAGTTAACGATCAACAATTAACCATCACTGGAATATCTAAACCTGAACAGGCTACTTATGTTTATTTAGACCAAAAAACTGCAGAAAATATAACTGGCAATAAAGTTAGTGCCATATATGCCCGTTCATATGACAACCCTAACTCGACGGTCGATGAAGTTGAAAAACAGGTTACTGGTGTTTCAGCAGTTACTAAATCAGATAAAGTTGCTCAACTTCAAGAGAATACCAACCAAGCTATGCTATTTATAGGAATTATTGCAGGTATTGCACTGGTTGTAGGAGTTATTAGTGTTATAAATACCATGATGATGAGCGTTATGGAGAGAACAAGAGAATTAGGAGTTTTAAAGGCAATTGGATTCACTAATTGGGAACTGAAGGGAAGTATACTCTTTGAATCTGGATTATTAGGTTTCTTAGGATCAATTTTAGGGGTGATACTGGGTATTATCGGCATAATAGTATTTGCAAACATGCTACATTTCACAGATTATATCCCTCAAATGATGCCACTTTGGTTAATTGGAGGGGTGATTGTAGGATCTACCCTATTATGTCTCTTGGCAGGATTGTACCCTGCAATAAGTGCTTCAAAATTAAATGTAGTGGAGGCTCTAAGAAATGAATAATAATGTACTTGAATTCGAAAATGTTTCTAAAACATATAAAATGGGAGACGAAACAATAAAAGCCCTTGATGGATTAAATGTGGCATTAAAGAGAGGTTCATTTAAAGCAGTCATGGGACCTTCTGGATCAGGTAAATCCACATTTCTTCATGTTGCAGGAATACTTGACATGCCCACATCAGGTTTAATCCAGATAAATGGAAAAGAAACCAAGAAGTTATCAAATAAAGAACAGGCAAAACTTCGAAGAAATGAGATAGGATTTATATTTCAGAGATTTAATCTGATGTCCCAACTCACAGTCCTTGAAAACGTCATGCTTCCAATGATCGAAGAAAATACCAACAAAGCTATAGAACTATTAAATAAAATGGGTTTAAGTTCAAAGGCTGACAAGTATCCGTCGCATCTTTCAGGAGGTGAACAACAACGTGTTGCAATAGCCAGAGCCCTTATAAACGATCCTTCAATTATTCTGGCTGATGAACCAACAGGTGAACTCGATACTAAAAATGCAAACGCAATAATGCAGATACTCAAGGATCTGAATCAAAAGGATGGAGTAAGCATAGTTGTTGTTACCCATAATCAAGCGTCAGCAGATTATGCAGATGAAATTCTCCATATGAGTGATGGAAATTTCGTTGAAAATGCAAACTAAATGGTGTTGAATAAATTGTGCTTGTAAAGGGTGGGTGGGCAAATTACTTTATTTTTTTAAGAGGATCTGATCCGTCTCCGTGGGTTACATAATTTATAAAAATAGATTCTCTGGGCAACAAGCACAAATCTAAATTTTTTTTTGAAACCATTTTTTATTTTTGCAATAATTTTTCATCTGAACACATGTTGTAATTATTTTGAGATTTATTTTTTTTATACAAAAAATCTTAAGATTAAAATTTTAAAAATATAATTTAATTACTTTTCAGAAATATAATTTCATATTAGTACTGGCAATGATCTACACTAAAAAACATAATTCGTTAAACTGCCATAAATTGATCGTGACATATACACTGGTCAGTATAAATATGGACTGTTTGAAGATTTCAGAAAATCCTTGAAAAATCCAATGAAATTTCATCCCCTGAAAACCAAGATGTACTAATAATTAAAGAAACTATCATACCAATCAGTGCAATAAATAATATTAATTTAATAAAAATCTTTAATGGTGATTTATTTCGTGAAATTTTGGAGTTCATAAAAAATTTTACCACAAATTCCAAAAATACCTTGGAAATTTAATAAAAAAATAAAAAATGTTGACAATGTTAAGATTCATGGTTTGAAAAAATGAATGTCAACACAAAAATCTTGAAAAATACAGCAGATGTAATATAAAATATAAGAAAAATTATTAATTTTACTTCGTCAAACAATTCTATAACGAAGTTCAAATGTAAAACTAAAATAAACTCTTAAAAATATGAATTTTTAGATATTTTCAAACAATTTCAATTTATTTACACCTCAATATTTTTCAACTTAAATTTACAATTTGTTCTACTTATTATTAATTGGTTATTTAGATTTATTTACTATATTTTTATGACCAAAAAATATATACTTCTAACTAAACAATTGATATGATAAAAAGTGTAAGGACTTACTTCAAATTAGTTGTAAAATTTTAATCGATGATGAAAATGCAAGAAAAACAAGATAATTGGAATGAAATTGTAATGGACATGGCAAAAACCCTTGGAGCAAGCCATGTTGGAATTACCACAAAAAACTCCTTGGGTGATTCTCATCAAACTACAGATCTAGATTATATTTTAGATGGTGCAGAGTCAGCAGTAACCTTCGCTGTCCCATTTGGAGATAGCGACCTTGATAATGACATTGATATGTACTTAAAAAAGCAGGATCATAAAAAACTTGAAACTGCAAAAGTTAGGGCTACCACCCTTGCAAATGGTATTGCACTAGAAATATCTGGATTATTGAACCAAGTAGGATATGAAACAGTACCTGTGCATGCTAATTTTGTTTACAGGAAAGATTCGCCGACAGAATATCGGGTTCCGCCTTTATCTCATAAACTCTTAGCTTTCAGGGGAGGGATAGGTCATATTGGTTACAGTGGAATGATCATAACCAAGGAATATGGTGCAAACATTGCCCTTGCTAGTGTTGTAACAAATGCAAAATTAAAAGCTACTGAAGCTTTACCTGAAGATGATAATTACTGTAATAACTGTAAACTATGTTCTAAAGTTTGTCTTGGAGATTATATGATAAATGAAGAATACGAAGACAAAATTGATGGAATTAAATATAAAACAGCAAAGAAAGCCCATCCCATGAGATGTTCATATGTATGTACAGGAAGTACAGGCTACAAAAATGGAAACTGGTCAACATGGTCCCCTGCACGATTCGAAATACCTGAATCAGATGATGAGTTAATAGAGATCTTCCAAAAAAAAGCTATTCCTGCCCAAAATGAGCGAAATAAGATAAATGGAATTGAAGGAGGTTTTTTTCATCCATTCTATCCAGGATACAAAATAGAGTACACCTGCAGTATGTGCCAGATTATCTGCCATCCAAAGAAGGAAGTAAGGAATGATCGTTACAATAAATTAGTTAAAAGTGGAGTGATTATAGAGGAAAACGGTGAAAAGAAATCTGTAACACCAAAAAAAGCTGATCAAATCTTTGATTCAATATCGATTGATAAAAAGAAGTTATACAAATGATTCAGTGTAGGTACTGTATAGAACTTAATTTATTATCAAAAAAATCTCACATTAAATAAATAATTCTACATTGAAAAAAATTTCAATTCAATTTTTCTACATAAATTTTTTAGACATAATCAACTTTTAGGTGCTGATGTATATCTTAAAAAAACCCTTAAATTATTAATTATTTTAATTGTGAGCTCCATAATAGGATATATACTAAATTTATAATGGAGAATTCTATTGGAACTAAAATCAAAAACAGCTCAAGTTGGTTGGACTGCAGCAATCATTGTGTCTTTGTCATCTTTCATAATTTCGTTGGATAACACCTTCATGAATGTGGCTATATCCAACCTTGTGGTGGATTTAAACACTACAATTCCAGTTATACAAATAATAATAACTGTTTACGCACTTACAATGGCATCATTAATGTTATTTGGAAGTAAGATGCAAGATGTGGTGGGAAGAAAAACAACATTCATTTATGGAGCTATAATATTTGGAATAGGGACTGTTATAGCAACATTCAGTGTTAATGCCCCTATGTTACTGCTGGGATGGTCCATTTTAGAGGGTATTGGTGCGGCTTTGATGACACCTGCCACAGCTTCAATTATTATAGGAAGTTATGAGGAAGACAGAAGCACATCTGCAATGGCTATTAGAACTTCGTTTGCTTCAGCAGGAGCTGGTTTTGGCCCAATAATTGGTGGATTCTTAACAACCTTCTTCAGCTGGAGATGGGGTTTTGGTCTGGAATTTTTCATCATACTGATAATATTAGCCTTTTCAAGAAGATTGAAAACATTTACACCATCACACAAATTTTCAGATCTGGATATGAAAGGAGTCGTACTACTATCATCCGGGATATTCATATTTGTTCTGGGAATTTTAAGTTTTAACACCTCCACAACTTTCGAAATATCTTCCGTTATAGTTGGATCTGGAATACTGTTACTTTCGATATTTTATATTAGAGAAAAAAAGATTGTTTTAAGGGATAAAATACCAATTATTGACATTAAACTCTTTAACAACCATAACTTCACACTTGGAACAGCCAGTAGAATGATATTAAATCTGGCTTTAGCTGGTACTGTTTTTGTTTTACCTCTATTTTTTCAACAAGAAGCAGGCTATAGTGCATTGGCAACTGGATTTGCTATTTTACCATTAACTGTAGGAGTTTTAATATTTTCAATAGCATCTTCCAGACTATCCAAGCGTGTTGAGCCTAAAAATCTTATTTCTCTGGGATTTTTAGTAGCATTAATTAGTACATTGATTTTAAGCTATCAGTTCGACTTAAACACCCATATTAAAAATATAATTCCAGCAACACTGCTTTTAGGTATGGGTTTAGGCCTTGCACTTCCATTAACAGCTAATATTATAATGTCTTCAGTAAGTAAAGATAAACAGTCAGATGCATCAGGCATTATGTCCACAAGTTCTAGTTTAGGTGCATCAATGGGAACGGCAATAATTGGTGTTGTAATGATACTTGCAACCTTAAATGGATTATATAGTGCCTTCGATCAAACATATCCAAACCAGTTTAGCCAAAAAGAGATTAATGAGAAATTTTTATTCTACCAACAAAAAAACGATACCACTCATAATTATCTGGAAAAAAATCAGAATTCCGCCTTAACAACTATCGTTAACCAAACTGTTAAAAACGCAATGAGATTAGTATTTGAATTTATAACATTCATATTTCTGATAAGTTTCATTGTCTCATTATTCATCAAACCTTTGAAAAGAAAGAAATAAAATATTTCAAATTATTCAAAAATATTTGCCATTTAAAAACCCTGAAAAGCTTTTTAAATCATATACTTGGCAATTTTAAAAAAAAATAGCAATTTTTAATTTTTATTGTATCAATTCATTCCATAATTTTTGTTTTGTATTTTCAAGGAATAAAAAAAAGGATAGTTAAGAATATATATTCAAAACTATTATATGATGCTTGGTTCAAATTTGAATAGTATATTCTGTTAAAATTAGTGAATGAGGTATAAATTACCATGAGAACTATCAAGTTGAAAAAAGATCCATTAAAATTACTTAATGATGTATTAAAACATTTAAAAGCCTCCCCAGAACTTGGAATCTTCAAGTGTGTTCAATGTGGAATGTGCAGCTCCGTTTGTCCAGCTGCCAAGCGTACAGACTACGATCCAAAGGAAATGTTAGGGCGTGTTTTGCAAGATGATGAAACTGTTGTGGATGATGATACAATATGGTACTGTTTTTCATGCTACACATGTAACAGTGTTTGTCCATCTGGAAATAATGCATGCGAAGTGAATCAAATATTAAGACAAATGGCTATTGATAAAGGGGATGTTCAAAGGATTGAATCCTTCACTCCATATGGGGACAGCTTCATGAAGAAGGGAATTGGAACAATCCCAGAAAAGTATTATGAAGATATGGTTAGCGATTCAGGTCCAGAATGTATGAACATAAAAATGGATATACAAAATATTCGCAGCTCCCTGGGTTTGGGAAATTACATATTACCTGATGATGCTGTTAATGAAATAGATTTAATACTTAAAAATTCAGGATTTATGGAAAGAATTGAAATGATAAAGGGATGTAAAAAATGAAATTAACACCCGAAAAAAATATTTTACTCTTTAAAAGTTGTTTAATCAATGTGGAATATCCTGGAGTGGAATCATCCACTAAATACATACTGGATAGAATAGGGATTGAATACACAGTTGATGATAGACAATCCTGCTGCACGGGACTTGGTTATTATTTTGATCTCTTTGATCAACTGTCTACTACTGCAATTGCAGCTAGAAATTTTAAAATAGGAAGTTCAACAGGCCATAATAATATTGTAACCATGTGTGCTACGTGTTATGCTATATTAAAGAAATCTGCTGAAATTTTAAATGAAAATTCTGAAGCTAGAAATGAAATAAATGATATAATGGTCAAATCAGGACTTAAGAATATGGAGTATTATCAAGGCGATGTGGATCCAGCAGAAAACATTTTTCACGTGGCAGAAATCTTCTTCAATAAAAGGAATGAAATTTCTAAATTTGTTAAAGTTGATCTCTCTGATCTAAGGGTTGCTACACATCATGCATGCCATTACTGTAAAGTATTCTACAAAGATGCCATCGAAGGTGTTCGAGATCCTAATCTTCTAGATGAACTAGTAGCAGCAGTTGGTGTTAAAACAATAGGATGGTACGATCATAAAAAAGTTACATGTGGTTCAGGATTCCGTCAAAGATTCATTAACAAAGAAATTTCGTTAGATGTTACAGGGGAAAAACTTCAATCTTTAAAGGATAATAACGTGGATGTACTCATTCATATGTGCCCTAACTGTCAGATGCAGTTTGACCGGTATCAACCATGTATTGCAGAAAAACTTGAGACTGAATTTGAAATTTTCCATTTAAACATTGCACAGTTCATTGCACTTGCAATGGGAGCAGATCCCTATACAGTCGTGGGCATACAAACCCATACAGTTTCAGTTACACCATTAATTGAGCGATTCAAGTCCAAGTTTGACAAATAAAAAAAAAAACAAAAGAACTGAAATAAGTCATGATAGATAAATTATCTATATCCCAGTACTGAATTAAAAGGGATCCTAATTAAATAAAGAACAAATTCATGGAGTGTATTATTTGAAACAAGATAAACCAAGATCGATTAGTTTTACAGAAGATGTTAGTGAAGAATTAAATCTTGCATTCACAAATTTGGCTTCAGAAATAATGAAAGATGGAGCATTATCATCTAAGGATAAATCCTTGATTGCACTTGCATGTGAAGTAGCAGTGAAGTGTGAGCACTGTATAAAGGCTCATAAAGAAAAAGCACTGGATGCCGGCGCAACAATGGATGAAATCAAGGAAGCAGCAGCAGTTGCTGCCCAAGTACGTCTTGGATCAGGACTAACGTTTGCATCATTTGTCCTTGATTAAAAATTAATCATATTAACGAATATGTTTAAAGTTATTGTTTCCAGATTCAGAGAACTATAGGAATATTATTTCCTCATAGCTTCTTAGTTTTCAACTTTTTTGTTATTAAAATTATTTCTGTTTGTAAGAATTTATTCTGTTTTTTTGTATTTCTATGGATGGTTATCCAAAAAAAACCCACCAGTACAATGATAATTTGTTAATCAATATTTTAGATCTAATATTCTAAAAATTCTACCCAAACATTAAATAATAGTTATGAATATATATTCATAACTGTAGGGTAAATAATTTTAAAAAAACCTTGAAAAAAATCTACAGCAAAGCTGGTGATAATAGTAATATTAAAGAGTATTGTAAGAATTTAACTGTAATTAGGAATTTAATCTACATAAAAAGCTCAGAAAATGTCTCAGATAAATATAAATTTGAAATTCTGAGAATTTATAAATAAAAACAAAAGGAGGTTTTCTGAAATGGAAAACAAAAAATATAAGTGTAAAGAATGTGGATTTGAATGGCAAAATCCTAAGAAAAGCTATAAAAATTGTCCTGAATGTCAATCTGAAGATATTACAACCATTGATTTGACTGAAGAAAACCAGACAATAATCCCCAAACCTGGAAATATGGGAAGAGGGCATGGAAATATGGGAGGAGGACCACCACGAGCATGTAAATGTCAAAAATGTGGATACGAAACTACAAAAACCCCAGGAGTACCATGTAGGAATCAGAAATGCCCCGAATGTGGAACTCTTCTTTGTGGATGCGATTAAAACTAAATAAAATAATTGGAGATGGATAAAAATGATAATATGTGTGCCAAGTATGGAAAGTACAGGACTCTTGTCAAAAATTTCAACACACTTCGGAAAGACTCCTTACTTCACCATATTAGATATGGAAAATAATGAAATAAAAACACTTGAAACTAAGAAAATCGAAAGTAGACATGCTGGTGGTAAAAAAACACCTGCAGAGATAATTATTGAAATAAATCCAGATGTTGTTCTATGCGCAAATTTAGGTTTGAAGGCTGTGGAAATGCTCAAAGAACATGGGATAAAAATATATGTAGAAGCATCTGGAACAGTTGAAAACTCTTTGAAAGCATATTTAAACAACGAATTAAAGCTAGCAGATGAAAATACAGCATGCTCTGAAGGCCATTAATGAACAGTAACTTCAATATGATGAAAAATGTTTCCAATCTTCAATTAGTGATTCCATGAGTAACAACAAACAAATAGACCTAAAAAAAGGAGAAAAAGCAGCCAAATATTCTACATATGCTAATTTAGCACTGGCACTAATGAAGTTGGTAGTGGGATTATTATCAGGTAGTATAGCATTATTAGCAGATGCTATACATTCTTTTTCTGATATATTTGCATCTGTAGCCGTTTACATTGGATTAAAACTATCTCAAAAAGGGCCAGATGAAAAGTTTCAGTATGGCTACTACAAATTTGAAACATTAGCATCACTCATCATATCCATAATAATCATTGTAACAGGATTTGAAATTATAATAGAATCTGTAAATGGAATTATATCACCACAACAGATGACAATACCCTCTTTAGTAATTGCCGTAAGTTTAATATCCATACTGGTTTCATATTTACTATCTAGATATAAGGAGAAAGTCGGAACAGAAATAAATTCACCGGCCCTTATAAATGATGGTAAACACAGTTTTGTGGATGTATTCTCCTCGTTAATAGTATTTTTAGGAATTTTATTTTCATACCTTGGTTATCCAATATTTCAAGGATTTGCAGGATTTGTAGTCGCACTCTTAATTATTTATATTGGTTTCAAATATGGTAAACAAGCCGTGCTAATATTATTAGACGCAAATCTTGATCCAAAAACAGTTCAAACAATTAAATCCATAGCATTAAGCCAAGAAGGCATTTTAGGCGTGCATGATATAAAAATCAGAAGTTCGGGTCCATATGTATTAGCTGAACTTCACATAGAAACTGAAAAACGGTTAACAATAGAGAAGGCGGATTTAATATCTAAAAAACTAGAAAAACTCATAAGAAAGGAGCTTAAGGATTTAGATAGTTTGCTAATAAAAGTAGATCCCTGCGAAAAAACAACAGTTAAAATTGCTGTACCAATTGATCAAGTAAATGGATTAAATTCAAGAATCTCTAAACATTTTGGGAAAGCACCTTATTATTTAATAGCTGATGTAGATAAAGATAATATAAGGAGTTATGCTTTAAAGGGGAATCCTGCAGATACTAATGAACAAAAAAAAGGAATTAAAACTGCTCAATTTCTTATAAATGAAAATGTTGATATTCTATTATTTAATGGAAATATCAATGAGGGTCCTTCATATGCCTTGCAAGCAGAAATGATTTCTGTTATAAAACCAAATGTAGAAAATTTAGGGGATTCCTTGTTAAATGCAGCCCATAACGATTTAAATATTTAAACAATTTAGTTTGAGTACAGTAATGAGGTGATTAATATGGAAAAGAAAACAGGAATAGTAGGATTTACAGGAGCATTTAGGGATAATCTTAATGGAATTTCAGATGGATCTAAGATAGTATTCACAGGATCTGCAGCTGTTTGCACACCATTTATTGAACTTTTATCGTACGCAATCAGGGATAAAAATCATGAGTTAATATTTGTACCCAACGCAGATTTAAAACAAACTAAAATGTTAAAAATGGAAAATAATTTGGGCTATAATGCAGTTGATATTAAAGCAAATCCGAGTAACCCTGATGTTGTAGTTGTGATGGGTGGTCTAGCAATGCCAAAATTTGGTTGTTCACCCGATGATGTTTTAAATATGGTAAAAGAAATTTCAAATGATCATAACCCCAAAATTATTGGAGTTTGTTTTATGAGCATATTCGAAAGATCCGGATGGATAAACAGTATACCCTTCGATGTAATCATAGATACAAAAATGGAAACAACAATTTACCAGCACCTCCCCTAACCTGAAATTCATGTTTACGTTAGTTAAGGGATTAATTGGTAAATAAAGGATTATGAATCTATTATTTTTTTAACAAGACCCTTAATCATTAAGTTTTTTTTATAGAATTAAACTAATCAGAGATCTTAGTTTGATTATATCAGTTCCAATATTCTATAATTATAAATGCAAATACTAATATTAACTTGAATTTGCATTACAAGAATAATTACTGACTAATTCATAGATTTAATGAAATAAAATTTAATTAAAATAAATCTTTGATAAAGATAATGAGCTTATAAACAAAATTTAAGAGCTACTAATGAATTAAATTATTATTTGAAACTATTTTTTGATAATTAGGTTATTTTTTTTTTAGATTAGTATTACAAATAATAACTTTTTTATATCACTCAAGACAATATAATACTATGCAATCCAAAAATATTACTATATAATTTCAATATTTTTAATTCAATAGAAGAGTATTATAAATTCTGCTTAGGTGATAAATATGGAAAATAAGAATTATATTGAACAAATTCGAGAATATACTAAAGATCATCAAAATTGGATGAAAAATAGCATTAATTTGATTGCAAGTGAAAATATCACAAGTAAACCAATAAAAGAAGTATTAGCTTCAGATCTTTCCCATCGATATGCAGAAGGTCTTCCTAATAAAAGATTTTACGAAGGTTGTAAATATATTGATAAAATAGAAAACCTTACAGTTAAACTTTCAAAAAAACTATTCAAAGCTGAACATGTTAATGTGCAACCAACTTCGGGAGTTGTAGCTAATTTAGCCTCGTTTTTTGCTCTTACTAAACCCAACGATACCTTAATGGCATTACGTGTTCCATATGGAGGACATATAAGTCATGCAGAAGTAAGTGCAGCTGGAATTCGGGGATTAAAAATCAGACCACACCCATTTGATAACAAAACAATGAACATTGATGCAGATGCCATGAAAAAAGACATTTTAAAGACTAAACCTAAACTAGTTCTTTTAGGAGGTAGTTTATTCTTATTCCCCCACCCAGTAGAAGAAGCAAAAGAAGCCGCAGATGAAGTTGGAGCCAAAGTTATGTACGATGGTGCTCATGTACTAGGTCTGATCGCTGGTGAAAGATTCCAAGATCCATTAAAGGAAGGTGCAGATTTGATGGTTGGCAGTACCCATAAAACACTGCCGGGACCCCAAGGAGGTATAATATTTACCTCCAACGAACTGAAACAAACCATTGACAATGCAGTTTTTCCAGGAGTTGTAAGTAACCATCATTTACATCATGTGGCAGGCTTGGGAATTGCATGTGCAGAAATGCTAGAATTTGGAAAGGATTACGCTACACAGACCATAAAAAATTCGAAAAAACTTGCAGAATGTTTATATGATTTGGATTTTAATGTACTTTGTCCTGATCTTGATTTTACAGAATCACATCAGTTGGTTATGGATATTAAATCAGTGGGAAGTTCATCAGAAATATCGCAACGTCTTGAAACCAACAACATCATAGTGAATAAAAATCTTCTACCCTGGGATGAAAAAACAGAAACTAATGAACCATCTGGAATCCGGATTGGAACACAGGAAATTACTAGGCGTGGACTTAAAGAGTCTGAAATGGAAGTTGTTGCTAATTTTATAAATGAAGTAGTTATTAATGGGAAAAATGTTAAAAATGATGCAATGAACTTCATGTCAGATTACACAACATTAAACTACAGCTTTAAACCTGAAGAGGCTTACGAGTATATAAAATTTTAATTAAACATTAAAGTTTGTGAAATACGATGGATCTCAAAAAAATTTTACTCGTAAAAAAGGATATTAAAGATTGCACGACTTGTGATTCAGGTTTATCCCAAACATTTGGTAGTATTGGCTTGATTATATTGGGTGTTGGTGCAATTTTAGGTGCTGGTATTTTTGTTGTAACAGGTTTAGCAGCAGCTGTTGCAGGTCCATCAATAATATTTTCTTTTTCTGCTGCAGCTTTTGTTTGTGTTATGGTTGCCCTTTGTTTTGCAGAGATGGCCAGCATTATCACAGTGACAGGTGGGAGTTACACCTATACTCAATTTTCACTCGGTGAGATCTGGGCGTGGATCGTTGGTTGGTCAGTTGTTTTACAGATAATAATAACTGGAGCAACAGTAGCAATTGGTTGGAGTTCATACTTTACGGGCTTGATGGTTTCCCTTAATATAAACTTTCCAAATTTAATATCACAGTACACGACCATGATAAATTTACCTGCCTTAATAATTGTAGCTCTGTTAACTGGAGTAGTATTAATGGGTGCAAGAAGCAGTAAACGTGTTAACAATGTGATTGTAATTATAAAACTTGCTGTTGTAATTATTTTTGTATTAATGGGCATAAAATACGTTAACACCGCCAATTACATCCCTTTCATGCCAAATGGCATAAATAGTGTTTTCCAAGGTGCAGCCATGGTATTTTTTGCATATCTTGGGTTTGAAGCTGTGGCTACCTCGTCCGAAGAGGCCATAAATCCTCAAAAATCCATTCCTAAAGGAATAATAGGTTCATTAGTCCTGTGTGCAGTATTATATATTTTGGTAGTTATTATAATGACTGGAATGGTCAAATATTCAGAATATTCCGGAGTTGCAGCCCCTGTTCAGTACGCATTGAATGCTGTCGGTGCCAACTGGATCATGACAATTGTTACCATTGGAATTATGGCAGGACTCACAACTGTCATTCTAGTTAATCTTTACATAATTCCCAGGGTAATATATTCAATGAGTCGGGACGGACTGCTCCCTTCAAAATTGAGCCATATAAATACCAAATATAAGGTTCCCATCATACCAATAATTATTTCAGGAGTGTTAATAGGTATCATAGCGAGTTTTGTGCCATTGGGTTCTGTATTCGAACTTGCTAATATAGCAGCTTTAACAGCTTTTATCTTTGTGGCCATTGGAATAATCAACCTTAGAAGAACTTGTCCAGATGTACCAAGGAAATTTAAATGTCCATTAGTACCAGTCTTGCCTTTGATAACAATTGTAATTTGTTTAGTACTGATTTTAGAACTCAAACTATCAACAATCCTATATTTTAGCATATGGACTGTTCTCGGGTTAACAATTTATTTCGGGTACAAATGTTACAAACTGAAAAAAGTAACTGATTAATTCACCAGAGTAACCTGTTCCATGTTAAAATTCATTACAATTAAATAGAATATCGAATGATTTAAATTATAAACTAATATTGGGGTATTAGATGAAAAATTTTAAAATTATCTTTATTTTATTGGGGCTTTATCATATTCACAAATGGGTTCAAGTAGTGCATCTGCTGTGAAAAATCCATATGTTATTAGTGTTGATCCTTCCCATGGTTCTATTGATATTCCTGCAAATAAAGCAATAAATGTGATTTTTAATGAAAATGTAACACTTAATAATGGTCTGGTTGAACTTAAATCAAGTTCTAATCAGTCAGTACCCATATCCCTCACTCTGGGAAAACAAAAGTTGAGAATAACTCCAAATTGCTTGTTAAAAAATGGAGAGAAATATATGTTGTACATCCATACAGGCAGTTTCAAGGGTTTAAAAAACAATTATAACAAATTGTTTATTTCCAGTTTCAGAGTATCCTTAACACCTCCAACATCATCAAAGGTTTATTTTCAAGTTTTATCACCTGAAAAAACAGTTAATGGTACTAAAACTTATTCTAAATATGCAGTATATCAAAAACCTGCTTACAGTGCATACTGGAACAGATATCTATTCTATCACATGGTGAATCCTGCTGTTAATGGAACTAATGGTCCTGAAGATGTGTATAGAATTTATAAATTGCAAAATATTGTATCTAACTCCAGCTATATTTCCCCAAAACCAATTCAAAGTACAGATCTTACAACACCTGGAAACTGGGAAAAAGCCGTCCAAATAGCTGGAAATCCTTTGATGGGTGGTATGCACGGTTACGAAATGGTTAATAGTATTTTTTATTATGGAGATGGCATCAAATTCATTCCAACAATGAATTTAATGAATGAGTTCAATAAACTTGAGATCGTTGAAACATCTGATTTATTAAATCCTAAAAATAATTCCCAAAAAGTGGCCAAGACCGTGACAAAATATATTTGGAACGGTGCAAGTTTAACATAAATACCAAGTATCAATGGCTAGTTAATGCTAAAATTGTTACTGCTTACGCAGCAATGTTTCCTATTAAAAATAGTAAAAATGCTGCTTATAAAGGACAATTAGTGGGAAATAATGTTCAAAACTTTCATAATGGAAATGTTGTAAGGGCAAACTCTGCTAAGGGCACAGTTTGGGATGACAATAACAATCTCCATATGAGTATGCAAGTATTAAACCCAGTATCAGCCCTCAATTCCTATAAAACAAATGGTAATTCAGCACATGGAAAAACATGGTACAGGCAATTCGGATCATATATTAAATTATACATCACTCGAGTTCACAGTCCCCAATATGAAATGGTGACCAAAAAAACAGTTTGGTACATCGGAACTATGTACAACATATGGAACGTAGTTTGAAATTAGATTATAAATACAAAATATGGTGTGAACTATTAATAGAACCCACAACATAATTATTTAAAAAAAAAAATATATGTAAACCAGTTTTAACTGGTTATTCTTTTTTTACAACTTTATTTAGTGTATACAAGTCTTAGGGAGTTTAATATTACTGCAAGTGTAAGTCCCATGTCTCCAAATGTTACTGCCATCCACAATGAAACATAACCAAACACTGCAAGTACAGATAGTGATACTTGGATTATGAGTGCAACAGAAACATTCTGTTTAACAACCCCCATTGTTTTTCTGCTTAGATTCAGAAGGTAGTTGATTTTACTAATATCATCGTGCATGAGAGCTATGTCTGCAGTTTCAATTGCAACATCCGAACCTGCGGCCCCCATTGCAATACCCACATTAGATCTTGCAAGGGCTGGAGCATCATTCACTCCATCACCAACCATAGCAACTTCAATTCCTTTATCAATATACTTTTCAATGATTTTTACTTTATCCTCTGGTAATAATTCGGCATAATATTCATCAAGACCAATATCATCAGCAACAGTTTTTGCAGTTTGTTCATTGTCTCCAGTGAGCATGACTGTTTTTATTCCACTGTTCTTCAGCTTTGATATTGTGCTTTTAGAAGCTATTCGCACAGTATCCTTCATACAAATAAAACCTAATATCTCAGTTTCATTAGCAATTAAAACCACTGTTTTTCCTTGATCTTCAAATCCCCGAATCATTGTATCGGAAAATTCATATTTATTGCTAAATAAATTCTTCTTACCCAAAATATAGGTTTTATTATCGAGGGTTCCTTTTAAACCATTTCCAGTAATGGACTTGAAATCCTTTACTTCACTGAGTTTAACACCCTGCCCTTTGACATAGCTACTTATGGCATTTCCTATTGGATGGTTTGAATTTGATTCTAATGAACCTGCAACCATCAATATTTCAGCCTTCGAGTAATTGTTCAATGCTATTATATCAGTTAGCTCTAAATTTCCCTGTGTCAATGTTCCAGTTTTATCAAACACCATGACCTTTATCTTGCTCATTTCTTCGACGTATCTTGAACCTTTTATTAAAACTCCGTTCTTCGTACTTGCTGTTATTCCTGATACCATGGCAACTGGTGTTGATAATAAAAATGCGCAAGGACAAGATATTATTAACAGTACCAGTGCTCTATAAACCCATTCATCTATAGATTGTCCAAAGAATACAACCGGAATTATTGCAACTAAAGCTGCGAGTCCTATAACAGCAGGAGTATAATATTTTGCCAGTTTATCAATGAAATTTTCAGTATTTGACCTTTTTTTCTGTGATTCTTTAACCAGCTTGACGATCTTTGATAGAACTGTTTGATCCGACTCTTTAGTGACATCCATTTCAATGTAACCCTCTTGATTCAAAGTTCCTGCAAAAATATCATCCCCTATATTTTTATTTACAGGTACACTTTCACCAGTAATTGCTGCTTGGTTTATTGAAGTTGAGCCCTTGATTACTTTACCATCAATTGGGACTTTGTCTCCAGGTTTTACAACCAGAATGTCTCCAGCTTTTACATCATGAACATGAATTTCAGAGGTTAATCCATCTTTTTTCAAAGTTGCTGTTTCTGGTACCAATTTTAATAGGGATGCTATTGATTTTCGAGCCCTTTCTCCGGCATAGTTTTCAAGGTAGAGTGCTATGTAAAATAGGAATATTACAACTGCACCTTCAGCTCCAGAACCTATTAAAAATGAACCGAACACGGCTATTGTCATTAAAAAGTTCATGGTAAAATTTCCCTTAAAAAGAGCAATTATACCATTTTTTACCACATTATATCCCGAGAGCAAAACCACAATCAGGAATAATGGTGTAGTAGTTAATGATCCATATCCTGATAAGTCTAAGTACAGTGCTGCAAAGAGGAATATTCCTGATAGAGTTATGACCATAAGGGGTTTTCTGTCCCATAACTGTTCCTTTTCCTCTAAAAGGTCTTCTTCACAACTACATCCACATGTTCCATCATTACAGTTATCACCATTTACATTGCAAGTTTCACCTTCGCAGCCACAATTATCTAGTTTATTGTTGTTGGTTGATTCTTCATTTGATTCACAGTTTTCCTGGTTGTGTTCATGATTGTGTTTGTTATTCTTTGGCATGTTCAAGTCCCATTTCTATAATTTTTTCGACATGATCATCGGCAAGAGAGTAGTATGCCATTTTACCTTCTTTTCTAAATTTTA
Organism: Methanobacterium lacus; assembly: GCF_000191585.1. Classification (NCBI taxonomy): domain Archaea; kingdom Methanobacteriati; phylum Methanobacteriota; class Methanobacteria; order Methanobacteriales; family Methanobacteriaceae; genus Methanobacterium; species Methanobacterium lacus. The sequence goes on along the minus strand of NC_015216.1, from coordinate 1,242,700 downwards.
CCAGATTGTTCTGTCTTAATATCCTTAATTGATGGGATATTGTTGATTGATTGGCTTCAAGTACTTCAGTTAGATCGCAAACACATAATTCTCTCCTAAATAATGCTTGGAGTATTTTGAGCCTTGTAAGGTCTCCGAACACTTTGAATGTTTCTGATACTTTTAAAAGGATATCATCAGCAGGTAATTCCGATTTAACTTCCTCAATTGTATCTTCATGTTTGCATTCAATTTCACACATATCATCAATTTTCATAGTTGTATATATGCACACATCACCATATATAAATGTGAGTGTCATGTGGTAATTCTCAAATCTTTTTATAGAATCTAAATTATTATTTAGCTAAAAAAAAAACAGTCAGAATATTCAAAAAAACGTCATTAAAACATTTAAAAATAAAATGAAAGGATTAAGTAAATTTATCCTGGAAATCCTCAACATAATCTTTTTGTATCAAAGGTTTTACAGCTTCAACCATGTTTCCCATTATAAAGAAAAAGTCCTTATCCTTCTCAATCATTGCATCCATTATAGATTTTTCCATACCTTTCCTAGCTGTAATATCAGTCATTATTGATATGGCACCTATGTACTCTCCATTCATCTTTTTTAGGGGACTTGTGGACATCAGGACCCACAGTGGTGATCCATTATTCTTTAAAAACTGTAATTCATAGGTTTGGCCTACACGTGCCTTTGATTGTAGATGCTTTTTAAAAACTGCCCTGCAGTTCTTTTTGATGAAACTGAAAACATCTCTGTTTAAAATTTCATCCATGTTGTAACCTAACATATCTGCCATTTGTTTGTTAACATAATTTATCTCATTTTTAGAGTTGATTAAAAACAGACCAGATTCTATTTTTTCAACCATGGCCCTGTATTTTTCCTCACTCTTCCTAAGATCCATTTCTATCCTTTTTCTTTCAATTGAATATTTTATGGACCTAGAAAGTAGTTGCTTATCAATATTACCCTTAACAAGATAATCCTGAGCACCTTCACCCACAATGTTAATTGCAAGTTCTTCATCTAAAAGACCAGTTAAAATAATAATAGGCATTTCTGGGGCGTGACTGTTCATTATATTAAAAGTTTCAATTCCCCTGCTATCCGGAAGGTTTAAATCCAAAAGTACGATATCAAAATCTTCAATAACATGCTCTACGCTGTCTTCAAGCCTTTGAAAATGTATGAGCTCAAATTTATTTTTATATATTTCCTTCAACATCTCCCTTATTATGACGGCATCCCCGGGATTGTCCTCAACAAGTAAAATACGAATATTACCATCTCTCATATTAATTCACCTTGTGGGAAGTTTAACTATACTTAACCAAAAGTTTTCTATTGATTTAACAACATTTATGAACTGATCAAGGTCTACTGGTTTGGTTATATAACAATTTGCGTTCATGTTGTAGGTTTCCCTTAAATCATCTTCTGCATTAGATGTTGTCAAAATAACTACAGGAATACATTTCAACATGTCACTATTTTTAATTTCCCTTAATACCTCACGTCCATCTTTTTTTGGTAGATTAAGGTCTAATAGGATGAGGTCAGGACAGAAATTATGGCCATTATCGGAATTTAAAATTTCCATAGCTGTTTCTCCGTCGTAGGCAATTTCCATTGCATTACATATATTTGCGTCCTTAAATACCTCTTGAATTAGCCTTACGTCCCCAGGATTGTCTTCTACTAACAATATTTTGATTGGATCTGATACAACATTTAATATGTTAACCACTCCTTATAGTGAAATTGAATTTAGTACCATTAATTCTTTCTGTGTCAACCCAAATAGTTCCACCGTGCTTTTCTACGATTCTTTTTGAGATTGCCAAACCAATTCCGGTTCCATTGTATTCATAAGAATCATGTAACCTCTTAAAAATTTTAAAAATTTGCTTACTGTACTTAGAAGGTATTCCAATACCATTATCTTCCACAGAAAAAATCCATTTATCACCATTATTTGTGGCTGAAATGTGAATTTCCGGACTTTTTACACTTCTGTACTTGATAGAATTGTTGATAAGGTTTTGAAACAACTGAATCATTTGGGTTTTGTCTGCTCTGATTTTAGGAAGTTTTCCACTGGTTATAAATACGTTGTTTTCCTTTATTAAAATATCTAAATTAGTTTCGACAATTTTCAAAACATCTTCAAAATCAACACAGGTAAATTCATCTGATCGTGTGTTGATCTTTGAGTATTCAAGCAAGTCATCTATCAGTTCATGCAAATGTATTGCTCCATCCACAGCAAAATTAATGAATTCATCTGCATCTTCATCCAATTGATCTTTATATCTCCTTTGGAGCAACTGTAAAAAACTGGTAATCACCCTCAGAGGTTCTTTAAGATCATGGGATGCTATGTAGGCGAACTGCTTAAGTTCTGAATTTGTGAGTTTTAATTGTCTAAGTGTTTCTTTTAACTCATTTTCTATCCTCACCCTTTGTGATATGTCATTAAATATAACTGCAAATTGATTCTTTCCAGGCGAAAATGCAAGAACATCATAATGTCTGTTTAATGCACTGGAATATTCATTAAAATGAATTGAAACATCTTCTAACGCCACTTCACCATAAATTTTAACCCAGTTAACAGTGTCCTCAGGAATAACTTCTGATTCTCTCCTTCCAATAATATCTTCCCTTTTAAGTCCTGTCAACTCTTCAAATGCAGGGTTGATGTCTAAAAATATGTAGTCTACAGGCTCACCATTAGAATCGCAAACAATTTCATGCAATGCAAATCCCTCAGTCATCTTATTAAAAAGAGATCTATACCTTTTTTCACTCTTTTTTAGTTCGTTTTGAGCTACAATTTTATCAGTTACATCATTAAACGTGGTATAAACTTGGAAAGGCTTATCATCATCTCCTATGAGAGGTACTGCATGTACACTCAACCATCTGTAACCACTGGGAATTTTAAGTCCCATAATAACATCTTCAATTTCTTTACCAGTATTTAAAGCTAAATATGATGGAAACTCTTCGGCTAAAAATTCTGATCCATCTTCATGTACAGATTCTTGTACAATATCCTGTGGTTTTTGTCCTTGAATTTCAGCTAAACTGTACCCCAATATTTTTTCAGCAGCTGGGTTCATTGAAGTAATTTTACCAGAAGAATCCTGATAAACAACTCCTTGAATCATGGTTTCAAACAGTCTTCTATACTTTTGTTCACTCTTAACTATTCTCTCTTCAACGCCCTTTAAATGAGTTATATCTCGACCGATGCCAAAAATTCCTAAAATGGAATCATCAAAACCCATATATGGACCTTTGGTCGTTATATAATCTCGAATTTCACCTTCCCTTTCAGAGTACAAACTTTCTTCGTAGGTCAAGGTTTCTATGTTTTCAATTATTTCCTTATCTTCCGTGGTTATTACTTCTGCATCTTCCCCATGGTATAAATCCCAATCATTTTTTCCAATAATTTCGGATATGGGTTTTCCCATTATTTCTGATGTAGCAGTGTTTACCATGATATAATTGCCACTTAAATTTTTTAGGTAGATAGCATCATTGGTGTTTTCAACTATGGAATTTAAAATGTTGTAACTCCGCTTGAGTTTCTTTTCAGTGTTCTTAGTAGCTGTCATATCCCTATTAATAGATATATGACCATTTACAACACCGTTTCCATCTGTAATAGTGACAATTTTAGAGCTTATATAAAGGGGAAAATTTTTTTTGGTAAACTGAAGAAATTCATTTTCATAGGATCCCTTTTCACTCAACATTTTAGAAGTGTTTGGTTGTTCATTTCCAATAAATTTGGTTCTTAAAACTGTTTTTGCAGTTTTTCCCAGAACTTCAGACGACTTCCAACCATATATCTCTTCTGCAGCAGGGTTCCAATATGATATTTTGAAATTTTCGTCTGTGATTATCACAGCATCTTTTAAAATAGAAAGCAATTCTATGTTGTAGGGCATTGAAATTTGTTGCTTTTCCCCCACACCGTTGTTTTTATTGGCCCGTTCTTGGAAATCTGAGCTTAAGTTTTGTTTCATGATCTTCATTTCACCTTTAAACAGCCTTAATCAATCTACCACATAAAGATATGGACATGAAAGTATAACTAATTTTTCATCTAGCTATGGTCCTCTGAGTCAACGTAAGGATAGTTATAATAAAATAAGTGAAAATTCATAACACCTGAAAATAATAAAAAAACAGTAATGCGTAAATAAAATTAGTTATGAGATTTTAAGAACATTTAAAGCTGTATCTATAAACACGGGAATGTCCTTTGGCCCTCTGCTTGAAATAAGGTTATCATCCACCACTATCTCATTATCAATGTATATGGCACCAGCATTCTTAAGATCCTGAACTATAGATCTCCAACCTGTGACCTTTTTTTCATGAAGCAAATCCGCAGTTATTAGTATCTGTGGTGCATGACAGATTGCAAAAATAGGCTTTCCAGTTTTAAAAAAATTCTTTACAAAATTCACTGCAGATTCATATCCTCTGAGGTGATCTGGTGAGCATCCGCCGGGAATCATAAGAGCGTCTAGATCATCTATATTATATTTTGAAACTGATTCTTCTATGGTTACAGGAGTGGACTTCCTTTTTCCCTTAACTACCTGACCTTCTTTAATTCCAATATGTACAATAGAATGTCCTTCATTTACAAATGCTTCGGAAGGTTTGATGTATTCAACGTCTTCAAACATTTCATCTATCAAAATACCTATCATAGCCAAGCGAATTACCCCGGTTACCCATAAAAAAAATACATAAAAAATTTATTTTTTCTTTTTCTTTGCATCATTCAATGATTTGAGTGTATTTAGTGTTATTTCCTGTTCTAAAACACGTAATCTTTCTGCTAAGAAATCTAATACTTGTTTCCGTTCTTCAAATGGCACATTCTTCTTTGAAAGCATGTTAATTAATTCTGTTGTACTTCTTACAGAAAAAGAACCTGCTTGTTCGTCCATTAGTATTATATCTCTTTTACCCATCTCTTTGGCTGGAGAAACACATACTGCCCCAAGGATGTTGCCTTTTTCATCCTTAACATCCATTGAACTTATATAACTAATGTTTGCTTCGTTCCTCATTTTAAATCACCTTAATTCTTTTTAATTCATCTTAACAAATTTTTTTTAATATTAATTAAGAGTTTGATATATAAATAGTTATTGGTTTTTTTTATTAATATGTCCATTAAAACTTTTTATTAAATAAAATAGAATTCCTGAAGTTTTTTAAACTCCAGGAACTTTATCATGTAAGTCTGTTACGGAGGCGGTAGACAGACATGACCATGAAGTTGGGAAAAGTATCCCTAATTTATTTTTGCGTAGGTACTTCTATATGTTTACTTACAAATAGATTATTCTTCATAGTATATAAATTTTAGCATGCAATACAACCTAATTCAAGCTATTACATCCTATATCTTTCAATAGTTTTTATCCATTTTTTAAAGATTTTAAGTGAAATATACGCTTTAATTTGGGTATAATCAAACTAAATTTGATAAATTAGATATATTCAAAAAATCTATTTAGTCCTAAAAATGAATCTCGTTCATCATATTAATTTTTAACAAAATTATAAATTCCTTCTTCACCATAATAAGTATTAATAATAGTATTAAACAGGAGTGATCGCTATGAATGAAAAAGAGATTGAGGAATTCGTTGAAAACTTCAAAGGAATGCTATGGGACGAACTTGACGATGAACTCGGTGAGATGTCACGTGAAGATCTGATAACCGTTATAGTAAAACTGAAAAGAAGGTATGGATAACATTTTTTTTATTTTTTTTAATTAGATTAAAAAAATAATTTATACAATCCTAGTAAATACTCAGAATTCTGTCATTCATATCCCACTAACACTAATTATCAATTTTCACAGGATATCAACTAAAAATTAATAAAAAAAAGTAAAAAATATTTACTTAATAAAATCATTCAGATTCAGCTTTTTCTTTCTCAGCTTGCTTCATTTTGTAATCTGCAATTGCAGCCTTCAATGCATCTGCTGCTAAGTTTGAACAGTGCATTTTTACAGGAGGTAAACCTTCTAATTCATCTGCCACATCATTTCTTGTGATTTTTAATGCTTCTTCGATGGTCTTTCCTACAGCCATTTCTGTAATCATACTACTGGTTGCTATAGCCGCTCCACATCCAAATGTTTTAAATTTTATGTCTGTGATTATGTTGTCTTCTACTGTAATGTAGATGGTCATAAGGTCTCCACAAGTAGGATTGCCCTCGGTTCCGACTCCACTTGCGCCCTCTATTTCCCCAACATTTCTAGGATTTTGAAAATGATCCATTACCTTTTCACTATACATATTTTCACCTTCTAATTATCAATATTTTGTATCAGATTATTCCCGTTAACAACTGTCAACCAATGGAATCCTATTGAATTTAATATTGTTATTATATTATTGTCATTAATTCTAATAGAACTTTGCATTACTAGTGTATAACTATAGTTATATTTAAGCTTTGAGTTTATATCAAAATATTGTTTTTTTTTTATTACAATTTATAATCCATATAATAAATTTATAAAGAAGTTATCACTCGGAAATATTGTTTAAATCTTTATTTTCCTTACTTCGTATTTATTCTTTCTAATTTTTACTTAATATAAATTTTCAGTTTAAAATAGAGTTTAATTATTGGAAAATATATCTTAATGGCCAAAAAATATAGTAATACTAATATTTAAATTAATAGTAATTTTTATTAATATCATCTCACATAATAATACTAATAAGAATTCAAAAAAAATGCGAGGTGTGACCCCATGAAAATCAAGGATGAAATAATAGGTAAAGAAGTAATGGATAATCAAGGAGCTTTAGTTGGAAAAATCAAAGATCTAGACTTAGATTTAAAATCTAAAAAAATTGACGCCATTGAACTTGAAGATACAGGATTATCAGGTAAAATAGGCCTTGGAGAAAAAAAGATATTGCCCTTCGATTTAGTTGAACACATTGGAGATAAAGTAATAATCAAACAAATCAAGTAAAAATTGAAGATTTGTAGGTTAAAGGAGATTATAACATGAAAGAAAGAGAAGAACCTAAAACCAATAAAGAGATCGAAATAAAAACTTCTGATCCTGAAAAATCAAAAGAAATTAAAGAACAAAAATCCAAAAAGACTTCTAAATTGAATATCGAGGCTGAAGAAAATAAAAAAGCAGCAGAGAATTATGTAGATGACCTCAAACAGGCAAGTTCCGAAAAAGGTCAAGAAATTAAGGAAGGGTTAAAGGATGTTAAAAAGGAAGCTAAAAAGAAGAAAGAAAAGTTAATTGAAGAGAGTAAAGCTAGAAATGTACATCCTACTGAAAAGGTATTGGGAGATATCATATCCAAATTTAAACAAGGCACAGACCAGATCAATGAAATGATGGCTGATTACACAAAAGAAAGTAAATCAAAAAAATCATTTAAATTGCCACTTGTAGATGTATTTGATACCAATGAAGAGATAATATTAATCGCAGACATTCCTGGAGTAAAAAAAGAACATATTAACCTCGGAATATCAAAGAATTGCGTGGAAATTGAAGTGAAATACAAAGATGTACCAGACATTAAAGATTCAAAATTTATAATAAACGAACGAAGTTATGGAATTAAAAAACGTAAAATACCCATTAAATCTGATATTAATGTAAAAAAAGCCAATGCCAAATGGGAAGACTCAGTATTGACCATAACTCTACCAAAAAAAGAAAGGGACCTTACAAAAATTGACATTGAATAATTATTCCATACTTATTTTTTTTTGGAGTCGAAATCCATTAAAAAAACAATAGAATTCATTGAAGCCTAAATTCCATTCAAATTATATATTAAGAAAGAAGTAAGCCAAAAATAAATGGAATTAATTATACTCCAACTCATCGTAGAATTCTGATAGAGCATAAAAAGATTCTTTAGGTTCCCAATTCATGTTTTTATATGTTTGCCCATGTCCCTCACACAATGTTTTAACCAGACTGTAACTTGCCATGTCTAAGTCACGACATGGATCCTTCGAATGTTTAAAGGTTGGCTGTACAAATGTGAAAACAAACCCACCATCCACTCCTGAATTTTCGAGAATATTCAGTTGTTCTGTTAATTCAAAGGCTTGTACAGCTTCATTTCTCACATAGTTTCCATTCAATTCTTCACTGTTCAGTTCATCCAAAATGTTCCAAGCCCATCCACCAAGATCTTCCGCTCCTTCATAGGTACAGCATCCAAATTCTCCAATTACAACGGGTTTACCAAATCTAGCAAAACTTTGAAGAATTTTAGGATATTCTTCTTTTATCTTTGCATCTCTGTAAATATCAACACATACAAAGTCAAAGATATTCCAGTTAACAGCTTCAAATGGTGCAGATGCATAGGTTACAGGACCATTAAACACATTTCTAACAAGGGCATTTCCTTTCACTAAAAATTCATTTAAGCTTGTGTTGTGCTTTCCATTGGTAACAATTTCCATGAAATCTGGACTTTGTAATCTTTCCATGAAATTCTCTCCGTTTAATATTCCATTCATGAATAAAGAGAGTTCTGTTCCCATTATAAAGACCACTTTTCCTTCATATATTAATCTGAGTTTTTCAGTTTCAACAGCTGCTTCAACAATGTACTCCAAAGTGTCCTCAGGATTTTTATCCCAAAGTTCCGGTGAAACCCATACTTCAAGACCAAGTTTAAGTGCAAATTCTGAAGCCCTCATGAGACGTTTAACATCTTTTCCACATATTTTAACCACATTACAATGCAGGTCTTCTTTAATTATTTCAAGTTCCTGTTTGACAATGTCATCATCAAATTCTGGGCGAAAATTTTTGTCCATCATCACCCTTCCAACATCGTAGCATACTCCTCTGCGATTCATCTCAACTTACCCCTGTAAACAGTTTGAATTATTTAAAATAATCTTTTTATTTCACTGAACTGTATATTTCTCCAAATCTTTCATGAAGAGAAATAATTTCATCTCTATGTTCAGAAAGTTTTTTTGGTTTAAAATCTTCTAAAATGGATATATATCCATTTAATTCTGTAATTGCTTTTTTAATCGTGATTTTATTATGATCTACATAACTTTCTTTGAGTAAATTACCGAAAAGTTTGTAGGTAGTTTCTGTTCCCTGTTCTGAAAGACTGTATTTTCCATCAGCATTTTTAACAATTAAATCTTCTGAAACCATCTTTTTTAACATGGGATAGAGGGATCCGTTTGAAGGACGCCACGAAAGATGTTCCTCCAATGTTTGATTATCTGGAAATTTAATGTTGTGCATCTTCTCAAATCTTTTGTTCATATCCATGAAGTTGACTTCATGCAGTTTTTGATGTTTAAATTGGATGTCATCTGCTATTTCCACACCATTTTTAGGACCTTCACTCAAAACAGATAGTATCCAAACTCTTAATCCCCCAATTTTTTCTAATTCTTCCATTCTTTCTCGAATATCCCTATGGCTAACAAACATCCTAATACCCCTATCTAACAAATTATCTATAAGTCGACAAACCGATTCAAAAAATTTATTTTAACCAAAATACACTTTGTATTTGTCAGCAACTTCCAAATCTTAAGTTTTGAATGTCGACTAATCGACTATTTAAATATTTTATTATATAAAATGATCTGAAAAATCTCAAATTTTACAGACAAATGGATCACCATTAAAATAATTCTCTCAATGATTCTCTTGAACTACAAAAATGTAATTATTAACTGTGTTATTTAGTTTTAATTGATTTTTTATGGGATTCTTTGTGAAATTTTATGGTTATCATTTCACATATTTACTTATGAGTGTGAACCAAAATTAGCATTCATTTAAAATATCCTTAGGAGTGGAAAAAAATTGAAGATTAAAAATAATTTGGATGAATTGAAATCAATTTTAAAAAACTCACCTGATTCCATTTTTGTACATAACCTAAAATTTGATTTAATTTATGCAAATAAAGGATCATGCGAAAGTCAACTGTATAACAATAATAAATTTGGTACTTCACACTTCAACGAACTCGACCAATTGATTCATTACAACCTTCAGAAAAATTACAATGATCTAATTAACAACGGATCAACCTACTTTGAATCTTCAAAAATCTGTTACGATGGATCTACCATAGATGTAGATGTTGATTCAAATATAATGGAGTCTGAAGAAGATTCAATAATATTAAGCATTGCTAGAAACTCTTGTGAAATTGAATCTCCAAACACTGATCAAAAGGAATTATATGAAATGCTTAAAACAACCAGAAAAGGAATGATAATAGATAATTTGGGTATAATAACTTATTTAAATCATAATTTATGTAATCAGTTAGGATACAGCAAGGATGAAATATTGGGCCATGAATATATCGATTTTTTCAAGGGAGTTCAAGAGTTCTCCATACTTGATGAGCTTGTTAAGGTCAAGATGGGAGGCGTTAGTAATTTAATATCTAAAATGGAAAGGAAAGATGGTTCAAATTTGTGGATGCTCACAACAATATCCCCCATCTACATTAAAAATGAGGAGTATTTAGGGAACCTATCAACACTCAGAGACATAACAGAATTAGTCAATCAATGATAAAAATCCAAATCTAAATTTTATATTTTGTTATCCTGAGTACGGTCTTCAATTGGTTGATACCAATTTGATCCCATTTAAATTTAAGATGATGGCCAAAATGTTTATCATTCTTCGGGATCTTGCATAGTATAATTAAACCATCTTAAACTTTCAAATGGGATAATTTGTTCTTCCCATCCGTCTTCATCTTTATATTCTATTTCAATTATTCTATTTTCCTTGTTAATTTGTATGTTTCTTATAGAATTTTTTCTAATTTCAAAGGTAGAATTAAGATCATCATTTCGAAATATTACCAGTTTTGAAGCCCATATTGTCAATTTTATGCCTCCAGACTTTAATTTAATTCTTTATCTTTGAATTCATCTATAGTTTATACTAAGAATTTTTTTTCATTTTTTCATGCGAGTATTATGTATAATATCTATCTGAAATTTTATTTAATAATTAATGAATTTTTCACAGTTTCATAGGTTACTTGAGATTGATTGAGAAATATTTCAAATAACAGTGCATTATTACGTTTTTTGACTGGAACAAATAGATTGAAAGTGTTAGATGATTTATCAACAAATTCAGTTGCATTTATGCCATCGACGAGTGTTACGTCTGTTATGTTGCTAGCGTTGTTTATGTAATTTGTTTTCACAGTTCTCATATCTGCTATGAAGTTAGGATCAGACTTGTCACCAGTTCCAGGTGTTGAGTTGAAGAAATATAAATCACATGTTTCATTTGATTCATCAACGACCTTGATGTTATTTGGTAACTTAAATTCCACGTATTTATTTTCAAAAACGTTAGTATCGACATGTGGATGATATACTAATGTAAAAATAACCAGTGCCACAAATATAGCCGCCCCAATATAACCCATTTTTTTGTTTAACAAATTTAATATTCCCCCATCTTTAAAATATTAATATTACTTTTTTATAATTTTTTTATAGTTGGAAATATTAGTAATTTGTCCCAGTTAGTGATGATATTGAGTAATAACTAAAATAGTTTAATTTAACATGAAATTATTAGATATAAAGGGAAATATTAGGAGTAAGGAGTAAATAAGTTGACGATCTAATATCGTTAAACTCTTATAAGTTTAGGATATAATAGAATTTCTGGATTAAAAATGATGGTTTAGTTGGAATAATCAAATAAATATACGATTCTAGGGGGATTTTGAACTGGGAAATACAAAAATTTTCATTACAGAAGATCAGATGATACTCAAACTCGATCTAAAAAACAGGCTTGAAACTTTAAATTACGAAGTGGTTGGAATGGCTGATAATGGATACGATGCAATTGAACAAATAGAAAAATTAGATCCTGATGTTGTTCTCATGGACATAGTGTTGAAGGGAGAATTAAATGGGATTGAAACTGCTCAGTTGATCAAAGATAAATTTAATACTCCCATAATTTACATGTCTGCATACTACGATGATGAAATATTGGACAAAGCAGCAAAAACGCAACCGGATGGTTACATCACCAAACCATATGAAGACGTGTTGATTCGCACTACCATTGAAATGGCCATGAGAAAAAGGAAGTATCGAGACGAATAATGAAAAAAGATAGCACTCCTGTTAAAATAGTCTTGTTATTTCCATTAGATAAGCATTGTTTAGTTATCAATCTTATAAAAAAGTATAGGTAGTAAACAATCCATACCTTTAATGGAGTATAATACTTTCAATTAGAATCCATTTTTTTTAAAAATAAATTTATTCATTGGATCTATCAAAAGCTCAGGTTTTGTCCTAATAAAAAAATGATCTTCTTTAGCCATTATTAATTTTGAATTTTGTATACGATCAAAGAGTTCCTTTGCATATTTTATAGGTGTTGATGAATCCTGTGTTCCATTAACGATAAGTGTTGGTGATTTAATTTCTTTCAAATATTTTGTTCCATCATAACTTGTCAGTGCATCAAATAGTCTTAAAAAAGATGTGGAAGAGGGAGGATATTTGCCCATTGCATTCAATAATTTAGGATTATTGGCTACTTGCTTTAATTTTTCGTAGGCTTCCTTAGAATTTTCATCGGAATTTTGAGCAGATTTAGCTGCTGCTACATTTAATATCAAATTTGAGACTCTATCTGGATATTTAGCTGCCATTGTAATGGCTATACGAGAACCCATTGATATTCCCAGAATACTTACTTTTTGAATTTTAAGTTCATCGAGTAAACTAATAGCATCTTCAGCCATGATTTCTATTGTGTACTCATCATTTGGTTTGTCTGTTCTTCCAGTGCCTCTGTTGTCAAAAGTTATTAATTTGTAATTCTTTGTTTCTTTGAGTTTATCTACAAAAGAACCAATTTCACCACCCATACCCCATATGATCATCAATGGTTTACCTTCACCAAAAATTTCGTAGTATATTTTGATTCCATTTACATTTGCATACACGATAATCACCTCGAACGTTTTAATTAATATTTAACATCATGTTATTGTATAACACTATGTTATTATATAACATGGTGTTATTTTTATTTAAATATTTGGATTTTACTAGAAATTTAGGGGAAATAGTCATTTTAGAAAAAGTTAATCTAGTGATAAAAGTTTGTTTACAAAATTAAGGAAAATTATGTTGAAGTTTTGATATTCATTCAAATTCAGTTCCTTAAATTCCATCTTCATTACAGGGGATGGACTGATCATTCCATCTAAAGTTGATAATATAATTATTGTCAAAAGCTTCGGATCCATATCAACCGAAATTGTTTTTTTATCCAAATTAGTAATTATTTCCAATAGAATATTGAATATTTCTCTTTGAAGCTTTAAAATTTCTTTTAAATCCCATACTGAACTCTTATGCTGTCCGTTTGTAGAACTTAATAGATCTTCAACCTCAAACCTTCCAGACTGGAAGTAGTTATAAACCTTGAAGTACTGTGGATACATCTGGAAAAACATATAATAAGTAGATCCCACAGCATTTATCATCCGTCTAGCAGTTGTCCTTTTCACATTTTTTTTGATCATTCCATTTAAAATGCGCATACCCTTTAAAATCACTGCAAAACACAGGGCTTCTTTATTTTCAAAATACAAATAAATGGTTGCACGATTCAATTCAACTTCATCGGCAATATCCTTCATGGTGACATTATCATAGCCCTTTTTAAAGAATAGAATTTCTGCAGCATCTATCATAGATTCACGCCTCTGTATTTTTTCACGCTGCTTTCTTTCCGGTATTGCCATGAATTTCACCAAGATAACTTAAAACGAAATGAATTTCTTTATTCAATTAAATTTAAGAAGTCATAACTATTTAAGATTTTGATACAACTTGAACTTTTCATGATTTAACAAATGTTATAACAATATATAACTCCAAGAATAAACTAATCGAATCTAAAAGTTAGCCCAGATATAATCAATACAAATATGAAAAACCTACTTTAAATCAAACCGACTTTTAATTAAAGAGGTAAAGCTGTACTGGAACATAAAGTTCAATCGTTAGATATACGTGTACTGTCCTTATTATCAGGTATTTTAGTATTATTAATTAGAATAAGAGTTTTTTTGTAAATCCATCATGTTAAACCCTTAAGTAAAAAAACTTATATGAAATGAATTCAATTTATTAAAAAAGGAGATTAAATACTATTTTTTTTGTTATAATTGAGGGCAGGGTTAAATTACAGGGGTCACAGGAATGAAAAAGTGAGTTCCCAGAAATAGTTAACAGTAAAAAAAAATAGTGGATATGTAAATTTAGAGTTAAATAAACTAATTTTTGGGATTCTTCAGAGGATAAGGATATAAATGGTAAAAGAATTCACGATGACAAAATCTGAGGATTTAAATGATTTTTCAGAGGATAAAACTAATAAATTTCTTTGGATCATCCCGGGATTAATTGCATTTTTAATAGCACTCATTCCAACTTTGAGCAATGCCTGGCCCTTCACTGTTGATATTTATGTACATGCAAGGACTGCTGAAGTATTCAGTCAATACGGACTCACATTTATAGATCCTATGATAAACCCACCTAATGGGGCTGCAATAACATCTCCACCATTATTTAGTTTGATCTTGATGTACGTGGGCGACTTTTTTAAAGTAAATTATTTCGATGCAGCACGTTTTTTACAACCGTTCCTTGCATTATTTGTGGTTTCTTCAGTATCGTATGTTGGGAAAAAATTTTATGGCAATGTTGCAGGTATGTCTGCAGGTTTCATTATAATGGCAAGCTATCTTTTTACTAGAATGATGTCACCCCTTCCAGAAACATTTGCAATTATTTTCGTTCCAATAGCAATTTATATGTTTTACAAGGCTGTAACAACCCGAAATTATCTATACACCATTATTACAAGTTTTTTGTTTTTAGTAATCTTAGCAACACACCAATCAACAACCAGTCTGCTGTTTTTAATTTTATCCGCAATTACATTGGTATTAACCATTTTAAAAAGGGATAATATTTATATCAAGAATTATTTGATTTTTCTTTCGATTATTGTTGTTGCAGGCATCATAGCATCCATCGGTCTTTTGATATTTAAACCTGACATGGCCTCCACAGTCCTTACCTACGCAATAAGCATGATAAAAACATCCGTTCCCTACAACGATCCAATCAGTAATGCAAAATATTTGATCTACTTGGGTATTGTACTGATTTTCATGTTGATTGGTGGTGTTGTTGTGCTTAAAAGACGAAGTACCAAGGACCTTTTCATCATCATCTGGATCTGTGTGCTTTTCATAATGAGCAAATCCTATTGGTTTGGAATAAATGTGTACACCATCAGGTTACTGATCCATTTATTAATACCCCTCTCAATTCTGGGTGGAGTTGGTTTAAGTTATCTTTACCTTGAATTTAAGAAAAAGGAATTTCCCAACAAATCCATAAGAAACACCTTACTGGTTACAACATGCATAATTCTATCGTTATTTGCTGTTGTCACTGCCACAAGTTCAAACTTCGAAACAATACCCCAATACAACTCCCAACCCTACGGTTCAAGTAACATCACTGTACCCCAACTCGCACCCCCAACTAATGCAGATGTGGAACTTGCAACTTGGTTTAACCAATATGGAAACAACAAATCATCAGTACTTTCAAATAATTACAACACGAACCAATTTTTAGTGGCAACAACTGGTCAACCAGTTATTAATGTGGGAACAAGTGAGCGTATCATCACCAATGGATTCAAATCATCAGAATTAAATACCTACAAAATAGGATACTTCGTGTTTGATAAACGTTTAACATTCCCTTCAAACACCAGTGATAAATATCTTGATCAGGGATTCCTATACCTAAACAGTAAATACAGTATACAATCTATCTTACCCTCCGATGCCACCCTACTTTACCAGAATGAGTACTACATAGTATACAAAATCTAGTTATTCCATTATGTATACCTTTTTTCTTAAAATGAATCAGAATCTAAGGTTTATTCAGACAGCTATCTGCCCAGACAGATTTGTTTTTCAAGACAGAAAATTAGAAAAACTGAAAGATTTATTAAGAAATTTATGTTATATAATAATAAGTATTATGAAATTATTTAGGGTGATAAATTTTGGTTAAACCAAGAATACTGATAGTTTTATCAATTATAGTTCTTTTTATAACTGTTTATGTAGTAGATTCTTTATTTTTTAGGCATTTATTCTGGGAACGTTTGATTGCTAATATTGTAATTGTTCTGGTTTTCGCTGGAATTTATCTAAAATATTTGAATAAAGAATGAATAGTCATTAATAGTGTCATTAAAATTAGTTCGTTTGAGGGGGATTTGATTATGGATGAAAATTATGTGCAGGCCAAAAACAGAATGCATCAATTAAAAGCATTTTACAAAAATTTAATATCCTATGTCGTAGTCATGATATTCCTTGTTGTAATTAACTATTTCACCAGTCCAAACTTTTGGTGGGTTCTTTTCCCTGCATTGATCTGGGGTATCTTTGTGATTATTCAAGGAGTAAGTGTGTACAGTAAACGTGGACTGTTCTCCAAAGAATGGGAAGACAAAAAAATTCAAGAGTATATGGACGAAAATGAGGATTAAATTCCACATTTTTTAGTATTTTTAGAAACAAAATCATGAATTAACAGTTAAAACTGATTCTATCTAAACTAGATTAAATTCTGAAAAATAAAAAAAGATAACGTAGTGGTGAGCTTACACTCATTTTATGCAAAGAAGTATCCGTCACTTTTTATTTGAGGTCGTATATTTTTCCAATAGTACGTTACTGGTGTTAGCGATGTTTTTGCGTACGATGTTACCGAAGATCTGCCACTGTAGAGTTTAACCTCGGGACTTGTTTCAACTATTTTTAATTTACTTGAAGTCAATTTAGTAATGGAATAAGTGCTGTACCAGGAATTATTTATTGTTTTATAATGAACCTGAACCACAACACCATTGCTTGTTTTGTATGTTTTCCATGTGTATGCAAACAAACCTCCACGTTCACCCCAGTAAAATTTGTTTGAACCTGAATCAATGAGATTTTTTTGTACAACTTTTTGGATAGATACTCCATTTGTATTGTTTGTTGCAGAAACTGAACCTGCAAATAGAGCTATTATTATAATTAAAACTATTATGGGAACCATATTCTTTTTCATTTAAAGAATCCCCTCCATTTTTATTTATTGGTGTTTAACGATATAATTAAAGCGAATTATTGCACTGTTACCCAACTAAATTCACTCTACACTATTATATGTACCATATATTTATTAAGGTTTTTTATCAGTGATTTCTAAGATAAATAAAAGCTTTAAGAAGTCTTAAAATCTTGATACTAATCTACAATCAGTTATAAAGCTGAATTATAAATTATTTGGATATTAAATCTTCGTAACTGTTGTAATATCCATTTACAACCCTAAATATTGTTCACATTCGTAATAGTTTAAAAAATTTAAATACCAAAAAATCATAATTTCTCATGTATTTTTTCAGATAAATACTTTCAAATATGAATGGATTAAAGCATTTAAAACAGTTTTAAACTCACATAATATAATTTTTTTAATGAATTAAATTAAAAATTTGTAGTGTTAGTGAAAATTTTATTTTTTTTACCCATCTGTTTCATGTTCCATTAGAATCTCCAAACTGGATATGATAGTATTTAATATCATAGTTATTTTAAAATACAATCAATATTAAGGAATTAGATAATGGAAGGGTACATGATGGATAAAACAAATTATACAATGCTTCTTAAAGAAGATAACTTGCCAATAGAAAAGGTGGGTGGTAAAGCATTAAATCTGTCCAAATTATCATCCATTGGATACAATGTTCCCATGGCATTTATTGTTTCAGTAGAAGCTTATGATTATTTTATTAAAAAAGAATTAGAACCTGAAATAGCTTCGATACTTAATTCTATCAATTATAATAATGAAAATTCAATTTATAAATAGGATCTAAATTGATTAAGAACTTGTTAAAATCTAAGGACCTACCAAAAAATCTTCTAAATTGAAATTCAAGGTCAAATAGAAAACCTTGCAGAGGGATATTATGCTGTAAGATCATCCGCATTGGCTGAAGACTTGGAAGATGTGAGTTTTGCAGGACAGTTAGATAGTTTTCTATATGTGAGTAAGGAAGATATTCTTGAAAACATTATACAATGCTGGGCATCTTACTGGAATGATCATGCCATCAAATACAGACACGACTCTTCAATAGGACATTTAGACACAGAGTTAGAAGCAGCCGGAATAGCTGTTCTTGTTCAGAAAATGGTAAATGCCGATGTTAGTGGAGTTACATTTACAGCTGATCCAGTTTACGGTACCGATGATATTGTGATAGAATCAACCTATGGACTTGGTGAAGCCATTGCATCAGGAATAGTAACACCAGATACCTATGTTTTAGATAGAAATAGAAACGTAAAGAAGCAGACAATAAAAACAAAGAATCAGGGCTATTTTCTTTTAAATGGTAGAAATACGTTGAAGGATATTGATGAGATTGATAGAAAAAATCAAGCCTCAACAATGAAATTCTTTCGGAATTAGAAACTATTGGGATGGAACTCGAAAAATATTTTGGTGTACCTCAAGACATAGAATGGGCATTGGAATTTAATGAATCAAGTTCAGATAATAAACATACCATCTACATACTTCAATCAAGACATGTAACCACTCTCACAGCAGGTTCAGAGAAGGATGATATTTTATGGTTCCGGACATATGGAGTTGAATATTGGGCAGATGCAACTACACCACTATTTTACGATGTCATGGGAAAAATGCTCACAGACTACGTTAACCATGAAGGTGCAAAGATAATGTGATACACCGATCTTACCGGCACAAAACTATTAAAACTGCACAAATCACGGGTTTACTTCAATAGTTGGGTGTTAGAAAAAGCCTTTTCATACTACCCAAAATTTGCATGATAACTTATTTTAAAAAAAAGTATTATTTATGAATTTGTTTTCTGAAATGAAAGAATTATAGGAAAATTTAAACAAAAATCTAATCATTTTGAAGTTTGTAATTTAAATATTCATTAAAACTATCTTTTTCCAGGAATTCAAAGTATGTTTCGAAGTGGTCTTTTTCTAAATCTTCTTTATACTTACATGATTGAAATCCTTTAACAATTTCATTGAAATATGATTCTTGATCTTTTTTATCAAAATTATCAAGTTTTAAACCTCTTCCAAAGTTATCATCATAACGCCAAATAACTCTTTTAAATGCCACTAGGTAATCAGTTTTATTTTCATATTTTACCGAGTTAATAAAGTATAGAGTAATTTTGTTTGCTTTTAACAATGCTTCAATTCTTTTTTTACTGAAAATTGTTAATCCGTTTCCAATATCTTTTCTATAATGATAATAAGTACCAATAACTGGAATGGTTTTCTTTGAATAATATGTTGCTCTTGCTGTAAAGGGAACGTCCACTAATCCGGGAAGTTTGTCAAAAGTTATATTGTTTTTTTGTAAGTATTTTCTTTTGTATATAGCATTCCAAATCACGACAGAATGTTCATTTAAGTTTAACAGTTCTCCATCAGATTTTCTTTCAAGAATTGTTCTGTTTATGTTATCTTCCTTTGAATGGTTCGGGTATTCATATACATATTCTGTTCTTGTTAAGTCAGCGTCCTGCTTTTTGGCTTCGGTAAATAATGTTTCATAAAAATTTAAATCAATCCAATCGTCACTATCAACAAATCCAATATATTCTCCTTTTGCAATTTTAAGACCAGTGTTTCTTGCCAATCCTGGTCCTTGATTTTTTTGGTTTATTATTTTTATTCTGCTATCTACTTTTCCATATTCATTTAATATTTCTCTTGATCGATCAGTTGAGCCGTCATCGATACAAATAATTTCAATATCATTTAGGGTTTGATTTATCACACTATCTAAACACTTTTTAAGATATTTTTCTCTATTGTATATTGGAATGATTACAGAGACTTTAGGGGGTATCTCTTCTAATAACCTTTCTTTTATTTCAGGGTAATATTCTAAAATTGCAGAAAGCTGTTCATCGTTTCTTAGTTGATTATCTTTATATAAAGTTCCATCGTTGTTTAAATTTAGTTCTCTTTCGGGATTGATGTATGTTAAATATTTATATCCATTTTTAATAATTTTGATCTTTCTATTGTTTAAAACAACCATTCCCCAAAACCACAGATCGTCATTATTTGGTGAAAGTTTAAGGAATAGCTGATCCTTTAAAACATCTTTATAAAAAACATCCGGAGGATATAAAACGCCCCCAACACCAGTAATCAAGTTTAAAATGGAGATTTCCTCATTTTCAGTGCACTTATCCCATAGTTCATAAGGTACAGGAGAACCCGATTCAAAATTCACTAAATGAGCTCTATGTGCCACTACGTTTTTTCCATCATAATTTTCATATAATCTTTCCAACCAATCTTCAGGATAAAAAATATCATCATCTGCAGTAACAATAATTTCATTTGGATACTCTTTTAGAGAATGAATTAATTTATTATAAACCCTAAAATTTTTGTCTGTCCATTTAATTTCCAAACCATGCTTTTCGAGATTTAATACATTTGAAGGTAAATCTTCTTCTAAATTTGGGAATTCTTCTTTTGACAACCATAAAATAAGTCTATCTGGCTTAAAATTTTGATTTAATAGAGAGTATAAACAGTAATGAATATCATAAATTCTAGCAGGATAAGAAGTTAGGGAGACTATTATTTGAGGGCTTCTTTTCTCTCGAGTAACTCCCAATCCCTTGAACAACTCTATTTCACATGCGATTTTTTCTTTGTTAATATGATTAAGAGTGAATACCCTGGTAAATTTTCTTGTTAACCTGTTAAGATCATCAATTTTTCTAGTTAATGATGAATGAGAATTAATTCTATTGTTTAACTTTTCAATTTCTTGCTTGTGTTTTTTATTAGTTTCATTTAATTTATTTTTAAGATCCTTAATTATATACTCTGTTGAGTTAATCTCAGCGTGATGATTGGGAAATCTTCCTTCTTTTTTCCCGTAAACAACATAGTGAATTAGTGGATTAACTTCAGACTTTCTTACATCAGAATAGTTTTTCAAGTAATAGTTTCCGTCGAACTTGGTAGATGGAACTCTTTTTTCCTTCCATCCATGATAGATATAATGATCCAATGGATTTATATTGGTATTTCTAATATCTGGATAGTTGGTTAAATAAAACTCTTTATCAAAAAGATTTAGAGACTTAATTAGTTTTTGAGCTTTAATAATTCTATAAATATTCTTTGGATTCAGTTTTTCCTTCTTAAAAATGTATATCATTGACATTTTGTAAAATTTCCTTTCAATTGTTATTATTCATCAGAAGATTTATAATATAATTCGTTCAACATATTAAATATTGATTAAACCATGATTATCATTGATCCATTAATATATATAAATATATTTTTTTACCAATTTATTGGGAGATTAATATGATTAAAGAGCTCATAAAAAAACAGATTAAAAAAACAGGGACATATAGAGAAGTAGAAATTGAAACCCAAAAGCTTGAAAAACAAATCCAAACCTTAGACCAAGTGAGACAAACACAAATTACAGCTCTTGAAAAACAATTAGAAACATCAAAAAATGACAAAAATAAGCTCAATAATCAAATAGAAACCCTACAAAAAGACAAAAATAAGCTCAATAATCAAATAGAAACCCTACAAAAAGACAAAAATAAGCTCAATAATCAAATAGAAACCCTACAAAAAGACAAAAATAAGCTCAATAATCAAATAGAAACCCTACAAAAAGACAAAAATAAGCTCAATAATCAAATGCAAACCCTACAAAAAGACAAGCAAGCACTTAAAAAAGAGAGACCTAGACTTTTAGGATATAGTATGAAAAGTAGACCTAGAGGAGTTAGTGCAGATGTGGGTAAGCCTGTCATTTTGAAGTATATTTTAGAGAATATTAAAAAAAACCAGAAAGTGTTAGATGTTGGTTTTGGATCAGGTGTGTATGGAAAATTGCTTAGAACATTTTATTATAGGTATGTCGATGGTATAGATGTTTTTGATAAACATTTGGAGGAATTTGGTCTAGATCTAATTTATGATAATATTTACATCGAAAATATACTCGAATTCGAATTTGAATTTTATGATCTGATAATTATGGGCGATGTATTAGAGCATATTGAGTTGGAAGCAGCTAAAAAACTGCTTACAAAGTTTATTGAAGAAAAAAAATGCGACCATCTAATTGTTTCTATCCCATTCGAGAGTGAACAGGGTGATGTACATGAAAATGTACATGAAATACACTTACAGGATAATGTTACAGCAAAATATATGGAAAAACATTATCCATATCTTGATTTGATTGATTTATACTATAATTCAGAACTAGGAAATATTAAAGCAGTATATATCTGGAACAAAGACTTAAAAACTAATCCCACGAGCTCTTGTTGATTTCGTCAATTGTTCCAGTTACCTACTAATTCTATTTTACCAATAAGCGGGCATAGATATTGTTCCTGCCAGTAATTACTCATCTCACTTTATTTAGAAACTATTCAAAATATCAAATTTTTATAACCATTTAATAATGAATCACGAGGTTAGTGTATTATGGAATCTAGATGTGACATTTTCGTGTTCATTAGAAATTTTAGAAATGTAACATTTATTTTTTGATTCCGCACCAGAGAGGAGACATTTGTCTTAGTTGTTCCACAACTTCTTTTATGGCTTTAATTGCATATTCAATGTCTTCTTCAGTGTTTTCATGGCCCAAACTAATTCTTAGTGATCCATGGGCTTCAACTTCCTTGAGTCCTATGGCTGTTAAAACATGTGAAGCTTCGAGTTTGGTTGATGAACATGCCGAACCTGTTGATGCTGCTATTCCCTTGGTATCTAGACGGAGTATGAGGGATTCGCCTTCAATTCCTGTGAATCTGAAGTTTGCATTGTTTGGAAGTCTTTTGGTTCTGTCACCGTTTAGGTAGGAATCTTCTATGGAGTTCAGGATTCCATCTACTAACTTGTTCCTGAGGTTTGTGAGTTTTTGTGCATCTGTTTCTTGGCTTACTTTGGCAATTGAGCATGCTTTGCCCAGCCCTACAATTCCAGCCACATTTTCTGTTCCTGGCCTTAATCCCCTTTCATGACCTCCACCGTGGAGTAATGGTTCGATTCTAACACCCTTTTTGATGTACAATGCTCCAACTCCTTTAGGACCGTATAGTTTGTGTGAGGAGAGTGATAGCATGTCAACATTCATCTTCTTAACATCTACAGGTATTTTTCCAACGGTTTGAACTGCGTCTGTGTGGAAGTATATTTTTTTCTCGCTTGCAATCTTTCCAATTTCTTCTATTGGTTGGATGGTTCCAATTTCGTTGTTTGCATGCATTACAGTTATGAGTATGGTTTCATTGGTGATGGCAGCTTTTAGATCGTCAACCTTGATGATTCCATCTTCTCCCACTGGTAGGTAGGTTACTTTGAATCCATTTTTTTCTAGGTACTTACAGGTTTCATCCACTGCAGGATGTTCTATGTTGGTGGTTATTATATGATTTCCTTTGTTTTTGAGTTTGTAAGCTGTTCCTTTGATTGCTAGGTTGTCAGATTCTGTTCCACCACTTGTAAATATTATTTCTTTGGGTTCTGCATTGATTAATGATGCTACCTCAATTCTTGCTGCTTCCATGGCCTGTTTTCCTTCTCTTCCAAGGGAGTAAAGTGTTGATGCATTTCCAAAGGAATCAACAAAGTAGGGTTTCATTGCTTCAAATACTTCTGGGTCTACCGGTGATGTTGCTGAATGATCCATATAAATCATGTTTTTATAACCTCTCAAAATTTTTATTTAAAATAATAAATATAACACCTACATATTTTAAATTCAAAATATTTATGATCGTTCCAATTTTATATTATTTTCAGACTCTAAAAATACTTTATAACTATAGTTATATTTAAGTCTTGTTAAGCTAATTATATTTTTTTATGTTATAACTTTCTAATAAAATGTTATATTCATGGAATTTAAATAACTGAATCATTTAAAACATCAAATTCCACAAATATTTCTATCTGAATGGTTTTTATAGTGTTAAACAGCCTTTATTTTTAATAAAAAAACAATCTTTTTTTTAACTGTTTTGATTAAACTTTAACCAATAATAGTATTATTTTTTAATATTGGGTTTGAAAATAAAAAAATTAGAAATCCTAATTTTCTGTCATCATGCTGCTTACATGATCCATTGTAACAATTCCAATGACAGTTTCAGATTCATCCACAACAGGCAGTGAGGATATTGAATATTTTTTCATCTTCCGTGCAGCCAGTTCTATTGGATCCTCTGGGCTGACCACTATAACTTCCTTGGTCATGATATCATCCAGTTCCTTGTAGTTTCTTGCTACAGATTTGGAAATATCCCATGCAGTTACAATTCCAAGTAGAGTGCTGTTGTCTGTCACCACTGGAAGGTGGGTGACCTTTTCATGGAGCATGAGCTCAGCAGCATGTTCAATACTTGACTTTTCTTTGATCTTTGGAAATTCCTTGGCCATCACATCCTTCACAAGAGTGTCCGATAAAAATCCTGCTATTAAGTAATTCAGCTGACCCGCTTCTATTAAAAAGGCATCATGCCCATAACTTGATTTAATTTCACAGTAGCTGACATTTATATCGTTGGCATTGAGTCCCATCACAATGTCTCTTGAAAGTGATGGAGGATAGAGCCAATCTGAATCAACTGATATCACGAGAAATTTAATTTTAAGACCGTAAAATGTTTCTGCGAGAGAACCTTCCCCTGCAAGATCGAAATAATCCACTGCCTTGGTTATGTAAAGGTAGGAATTTGCATCGAATCGCTTGGTGAATGAATTTCCCTGATAGTGAAGGTAGCTTTCGACTTCGAAGTCTGTTTCAAAGTCAAATCCATAGTCTTCCTTGTCCTGAAGTCTCCTTCCAAACTTCTGATACATGGATTCATTACTTAAATAAGTTATATGAGCTATCATCCTTGCAAGAGCCAAACCCTCTGTAGGTACTTCTGAATCGTAGTACTGACCATTATTCCAGTTTGGATCCGATATTATTGCCCTTCTACCAACTTCGTTAAAAGCTATTTGTTGAGGGGATGAAAATGCTGTGGTGGCAATAGGGATGGCTGATCTGACCATGTCAGGATATGAAACACACCATTGTAAGACTTGCATCCCGCCCATTGAACCTCCTATTACTGCGAACAATTGTGTTACACCCATGGAATTTACCAGTTTTTTCTGGGCGTTTACCATATCCTTAATAGTTATTATGGGAAAATCCAGCCCGTAAGGTTTGTTGGTTTCTGGATTGATTGAAGATGGTCCAGTGGAACCTTTACATCCTCCTATGACATTGGAGCAGATGATGAAATATTTTTCAGTGTCCAAACATTTGCCTGGACCTATTATAACATCCCACCAGCCTGGTTTTTTATCTCCCTCGTACCAACCTGCAACATGTGCATCTCCTGTAAGTGCATGGCAAACCAGTATAGCATTACTCTTCTCTTTATTGAGTTTACCGTAGGTTTCATATGCGACTTGGACATTTTTTAGTTTTTCACCGCTTTCAAGGATCAAATCATCGGATAAGGAATGATACTTGGTTTCTACAATTCCGATGGATTCGTTTTTCATATTTCCTCCCCTAAATTTTCATCCGGGATATTTCTCATTCCGGACTACAACTAAATCTTCTTTCCTTTGAATAGTACTGTGCAAAATACATGCTTTTATACCTATATTTATTTTATCGATGGCTATATTTGTTTTTTGGATTATATCTTGGACAGTGCCTGATCAATGTCTGCAATGATATCTTCAACATCTTCAAGACCAATGGATAGTCTTACAAAGTCCTCAGTAACACCTGTGGTTTCCTGTTCTTCCCTTGTTAACTGTTGGTGTGTTGTTGATGCGGGGTGTATAACTAGGCTCTTTGAGTCACCGATGTTTGCAAGGTGGGAGAACAGTTCAACATTTTCAATGAATTTTTTACCTGATTCTAATCCGCCTTCAATTCCGAATCCTATTAATCCACCGTATCCACCTTTAAGGTATTTACTGGCTACTTCATGTCTTGGGTCTTCTTCGAGTCCAGGGTAGTTTATCCATGATACTTTAGGATGATTTTTGAGATGTTTTGCTACTTTAAGAGCGTTTTCAGCATGTTTTAATACCCTTAGTTCGAGTGTTTCAAGTCCCTGTAAGAACTGAAATGCGTTGAATGGACTGAGTGCTGGTCCTAAATCCCTTAAAAGTACGACCCTTGCCCTTATGGTGAATGCTATGTTTCCGGCTCCAGGGAAGTCTCCGAAGGTTTCCCAGTATTTGAGTCCGTGGTAACTTGGATCTGGATCTGTGAATTGTGGAAATTTACCATTACCCCAGTTGAATTTACCAGAGTCAACTATTACTCCACCTATGGATGTTCCGTGTCCCCCGATGTATTTGGTGGCAGAGATTACAGTGATGTCTGCTCCGTAATCAATTGGTCTTAGTAATCCTACTGTGGATGTGTTGTCTACTATGAGTGGTATGTCATGATCGTGTGCAATCTTTGCAAGCTTTTCAAAGTCAGGTACATCTAATTTAGGGTTTCCTAATGATTCTACATATATTGCTCTGGTTTTTTCGTCAATTGCTGCTTCAAATTCTTCTGGTTTTTCAGAGTTTACAAATTTAACTGTTCTTCCGAGTCTTGGTAGGGTGTAGTTGAATAGTTCGTAAGTTCCACCGTAGAGGTTGTCACCGGATACTATGTTTTCTCCCAGCTCTGAGACGTTTAATACTGCTAGGAAGATTGCGCTCATTCCACTTGCTACTCCAAGTGCTGTTGCTCCACCTTCCACCGCTGCGACTCTTTTTTCAAAGACGTCTGTGGTTGGATTCATGATCCTGGTGTAAATGTTTCCAAATTCTCTGAGTCCAAAAAGATTTGCTGCATGTTCTGTATCATTAAATACGTAGGATGATGTGAGGTATATTGGTACTGCCCTTGATCCTGTTGCAGAATCAGGTTCTTCCTGTCCTACATGTAGCCCTATCGTGCTTAATCCCGGCCCTTGCCATTCATTATTTTTTTCTTGTTCTGACATTTTTTTTATTCTCCCTAAGTCTTATAAATCTGTTTTACCATTGGATCAATATTTAATGCCTCTAAATATTCTTTTCCAAGGTTTGTTTATATTTTCATAGGTTTTATCATCTGCAAAATTTGTGCTGATTCCCCAAATGAAAATATAACAATTGTTATTTTTTTATCCTATTTAAAAGTTTCCAATTTAACACTGTTATTAGGTCTTGTTAATCCAAATATAAATTCAAAGCTCATGGTTTCTTGTTAAACCGATCATAACATTTATATTGTTAACAATTGTTATTTATGTTTGGTGATTAAATGTCAATGACTAATGAAATGATGGATGCAATAGAAAAGGATCTTGTATTTCTAGCAACTGCCACAGAAGATGGAATACCAAACGTGGTTCCTATTGGATTTGCAAGACCTTTAGATGAAGATACAATATTAATAGCAGATAATTACATGAACAAATCCCGAAAAAATCTTGAAAAAAATCCATGGATATCGTTGGTAACTAAAGATTCCCAGAAAAATCCATTCCAATTCAAGGGAAAGGTAGAAATATTTGAATCAGGTAAGTACTTCGACACTGTAACGGAATGGGGACAAAATGCCATGACCAAACTAACACCCAAGGCAGCTATTCTCATGAAGGTTGAAGAAATATATTCAATACAACCTGGACCTGAGGCAGGTAAGAAGATAGAATGAAGTGGAAACACTTCATATATTATTTTAAGACAAACGCATAAAAATTGGCCATATAAAAAAACCAGCATAAACCAACCCATACAAAGTGTTATTAATTATCATCAACAAAATAACAACAGGCAGAGTAAACTATTTATATAACAATTGTTAATTTAGTTAATGTTGCTTTGTAAATCAAAATTTGCACTGCAAATGATTTATTTGCCGAGATGACCGAGCGGCTAGGTGCGTGGCTGCAAACCACGTCACTTGGGTTCAAATCCCAATCTCGGCCTATCTTTTTTATTCAAAGTGGATTGATAAATTTTTTTAGGCAATCATAGTTAAGTTATTTCCAGGAAAATAATGAAGCCTACAAATAAAACATAAAAAAAATGTTATGTCCATTTGATCATACAAATAAATCACTCAATCTATATAATTCTATAATAATCACAAATTTTAATCAAATTATTTTGGACAGTGAAAACCATGATAAAGTTGTACAACACCATGACCCGCAGGAAAGAAATTTTCGAACCTATAGAAGGAAACAGGGTAAAACTTTTTGTTTGTGGTCCAACAGTTTACGATTATTCCCATATTGGTCATGCAAGAACCTACATCTCCTTCGATGTTATTGTCCGTTACATGAAGTATAGCGGATATTCAGTGTTCTATGTACAAAACATCACAGACCTTGATGATAAAATTTTAAAAAGAGCTGATGAATTAGAAACATCCCCTCTTGAGCTTGCAAGAAGATATGAAGAGAAGTACCTCCGAGACATGGAACTACTGGGTGTAGAGCATGTTAACCTGTATGCAAGGGCCACAGAGCACATTCCAGAAATAGTAAGACAAATTGGGGTGCTTGTTGACAAGGGATATGCATATGAAACAGATAAAGGAGTTTACTTCGATGAATCTAAATTTGAGGACTTTGGAAAACTGAGCAACAGAAATCTCGAGGATTTAAATGTCCATAGAATAGGTCCTGACAGCTCAAAAAGAAATCCTGGAGACTTCGCACTTTGGAAAAAACGAGAAAGGATCTCAGAAGAGCAGGAAATGATATGGGATTCACCTTGGGGCACTGGTAGGCCAGGGTGGCATATAGAGGATACAGCCATTACAGAAACCTACTTCGGACCACAGTACGATATACACGGTGGTGGATTGGACCTTATTTTCCCACATCATGAGGCTGAAATTGCCCAGATGGAAGCCTCCTCTGGTATAAAACCAATGGTTCGCTACTGGATGCACACAGGATTTTTAAATGTTAAAGGTGAGAAGATGTCCAAGTCACTTGGAAACTTCATAACCATCAATGAATTGTTGGAAGAGTACTCTCCCGAAGTATTCAGATTTTTCGTGCTTTCAACCCACTACAGAAGTCCAATAGATTTCAGTAGTGAAATTCTTCACCAGTCCAGCCAGGGACTCAACAGAATTTACAAATTAATTGAAAAGATTAACAGCGAACTAGACAGTGACACAAACATATCACTTGATAACGATTCTGATTACATACAAAAGCTTGCAGCAGTTAGGGAAGAATTTTTTGAAGCCATGGATAATGATTTTAACACACCTGCAGCAATTTCAACCATATTTGATCTTATTAGGGATGTTAATCGTGACATCCATGAATCGAACATCTCGAAGAATTCACTCACCAAACTCAAAGCAATAATAATAGAATTTGGCTATGTTTTAGGTTTAGACTTCTCAATGGAACCTGAAAATGAAGAAAATCTTGAGGTCGAACTGCTTGATCTTTTGAAGTACGTCAGGGAGAAATTGCGTCAAAATAAGAATTGGGAACTTTCAGACCAAATAAGAGACAGGTTAAATGAGTTAAATATTACCCTTGAAGATAAAAAGGTCTGATTTTGATATTATTTTTTTAATTTTTGCATGATCAAAATATTTATTAGCCATGCCGTTAACAATTGTTATATAAATAAGCTTAACAATTGTTATGATGGTGGACGAATATAAGGCTGAAAAATACCGTTTTAAAAAAATTGTGAAGTGAAAACCATGATATACGATGTTATTATCGTGGGAACAGGAGCCGGAGGCGCAACTGTTGCCCATGAACTTTGTAATGAGAATTTAAATTTATTGATCCTTGATAAAGGTTCCAAAATCCCTAGGGGAAATGCAGTAAACAAAATCAAGATCACAAACTTAAACCTTGAAATTGAAGAAGAAACTGATAACACTGAATATGAATTTTTAAGCCAATCAGCAGAACTCATGGAAATTGTAGGAGTAGGGGGAACAACTCCTGTTTCGCTGGCAAATGCGTGTTATGCGTGTACAAGTTGCTATAAAAATTCTGCTACAGCACAGTTTAAGGGACATGACTTTGAACTCTTTGAAGAACTGGTAGATGCAAGCAAAGAACTCAAGGTTGGATCGTTACCATCCCACATGATGGGACCTGCAACCACCAGACTCATGAGGGAAGGTGAAAAATTAGGTTACTTCATGGAACCCATGCCAAAATTTATCGACTTCAGCAAATGCGACAGCTGCGGCCTCTGCATACTGGGCTGTACCAAAGGTGCTAAATGGGATGCCACAGATTTTATAAGGGATGTTAAATCCTCTGAAAATCCGCCGGAAATTGAAACAGATTTCACAGTGACAAAAATCCTTCACAACAAAGGAAAAGTTCAGGGTGTTGAAGGAATAGATAAAAACGGCGATTTAAAAGTTTACCAGTCCAAAAAAGTAGTTCTTGGAGCAGGAGCATTGAACACTCCCCAGATACTCATAAAATCAGATATATCCCAAGATGTTGGGGAAGGATTGTTCACAGATCTCTTCATAACAGTAGGAGGTTTCCTCAAGGACATCGAACTAAACAAAGAAATTCCAATGGGTGTCAAATCAGAATTTGGACCTTACTTCCTTTCACCGCACTACGCTGGACAGTTAGTTGGTATGATAAAGGATAAAGGCTTTGATGTAGAGGAATCTGATGTCATGGGCATCATGATAAAAATTGCAGATGAATCTAACGGAAAAATACACGATGACGGTACCATCACTAAAAAATTAACTGAAAAGGATTTGAAACTGTTTAAAAAGGGATATAAAAAGTGTGTTGAACTTTTAACTGCGATGGGTGTTGATCCAGATTCTATATCTTCCACCGCAATAAGGGGTGCGCATCCTGGTGGAACAGCGGCCATTGGGAAGGTTGTCAATAAAAATTTAGAAACCAAAATAGCAGGACTGTACATCACAGATGCAAGCGTTATTCCACAGGCACCTGGAAGACCACCAATACTCACAATAACAGCCCTTGCAAAGAGACTTTCAAACAATATTAAGAATGAGTTTAATGGTCTATGATGGCAATATCCAATCATTTTTTTCAGGAAAAGAAGTCCTGAAGCCTGACTTAACATTTAACTAAATATGAACAATTATAAAATTTTAAAATAAGGAAAATTAGAGCAGATCTAGAAATAATTGGGATGAAAATCATGCAGAGCAGATATTCAAGACAAGTTATACTGGAAAACATTGGAAAAGAAGGACAAGAAAAACTTTTAAAAAGTTCAGTTGCTATTGTTGGATGTGGAGCACTTGGAACAGTTGCAGCTAACAACCTTGCACGTGCAGGGGTAGGAAAAATAACCATCATTGACAGGGACTTTGTTGAACTCAACAACCTTCAAAGACAGATGTTGTTTGATGAAAAGGATGTGGGTGCACCCAAAGCTGTGGCTGCAGCCCAAAAAGTTCATGATATAAATTCAGAGATCGAAGTGGTGCCTGTGATAAAGGATCTGAACTACACCAATGCTGAAGAGCTCCTAGAAAATGTGGATTTAGTGGTGGATGGAACAGACAACATATTAACCAGAATGCTTGTAAACGACATCTGTGTTAAGAATAAAATTCCATGGATTTACACCGGAGCAATTGGAACCTCAGGAATGAGCATGAACATCCTTCCAAACAAGGCATGTATACGCTGCTTATATCCTGGAGTGCCAAAGGCAGGTTCACTCCCAACATGCGACACAATGGGCGTTTTAAACACAGCGACCGTGATAATGGGATCCATCGAAACAACAGAAGCCCTTAAAATACTATTGGGCTATTACGATGATGATGAATCCACAGACAGCAATTTAATTGTTTACGATACCTGGAACCACAGCTTCGACACCATCTCAGTCAGAAAGAATGAGAAATGTGAATGCTGCGGTAATCAAAACTACGAGTACATAGACTCTGATGAACAAGAAATCATAACATCGCTGTGCGGAAGGAACTCCATCCAAATAACACCTGCAGATCCCAAGGAATTATCTCTCAAGAAGATAGCAGAAAATCTTGAAAAACTTGGAAAAGTAAAATGTTCCGATTTTATCATGATATTCTCCACAGAAGAAACGGAAATATCTTTATTTAGGGATGGAAGGGCAATTATAAAGGGAACTAATGATGAGAAGGTTGCAAGATCAATTTATGCCAGATATATAGGTACCTGAAATCGATGCATTTATTTGTTAAGTTTGCAAAAGTAAAGAATTATGTTGAAAATTTTTTTAGGTGGACTAAAAAAATTTTTGTTTAACATGATCACAATCAAGGTTTCAAACTAACCTAAGGAGATAGACCTAAAAAATGAGAACTATCAAACTGAACAAAAATTCACATAAACTGGTGGATGATGTTTTAAAGGATCTTAAAGCATCACCAGATCTCGGTATTTATAAATGTGTTCAGTGTGGAATGTGCACATCAATATGTCCTGGAGCCAGTCAGTCAGATTACGATCCAAGGGATATGGTAAGGCGTGTTTTGGAAGATGATGTATCAATTGTGGACGATGAAAACATATGGAACTGTTTTTCATGCTACACTTGTAACAGTGTCTGTCCATCTGGAAACAACGCCAGCGAAGTTAATCAGATCCTGAGACAAATGTCCATTGATAAAGGAGAAGGAATTCTTAAAATCCAATCTTTTGCTGCCTATGGAGACAGCTTCATTGAACTTGGAGTGGGGTCTGTACCAAGCAAATTTTTCGATGACATGGTCAAAGATGTTGGACCAGAGTACATGAACTTAAAACTCAACATCGAAGACATAAGATCAGATCTTGGACTTGGAAGCTACATTCTTCCAGAAAAATCCATTGATGAAGTCGAAGAAATATTGGATAAATCTGGGTTTAAAGCAAGGTTGAAAAGGATTAAGGGATGTAAAAAATGAAATTTATACCAGATAAAGAGATACTGCTCTTTAAAAGTTGTCTGGTCAATGTTGAGTATCCTGGAGTGGAATCATCCACATGCTACGTATTCGATAAAATAGGCGTAGAGTACCATGTTGATGAAAGACAGTCCTGCTGTACAGGGCTTGGACACTACTACGATTTATTTGACCAACTATCAACCATCACACTGGCTGCTCGTAACTTCAATGTAGCAGCAGATACAGGCCACAAAAACATCGCAACCATGTGTGCAACATGCTACGCAATACTAAAAAAATCTGCCAAAATACTGAACCAAAATGAAGAAGCACGTGAAGAGGTAAATGGAATCCTCGATGATTCTGGCCTTGAAGCCATGGAGTACAGTTCTGGAGATATGGATCCTGCTGAAAATATTTTCCATGTGGCTGAAATTCTTTTTAATAAACGTGAGGAAATATCAAAACACATTAAGGTTGATCTTACGGGTTTCAAAGTTGCTTCGCATCATGCATGTCACTACTGTAAGGTTCACTACAACGACACCATAGAAGGCATAAGGGATCCTAACTTAATAGATGAACTTGCATCTGCCTGTGGTGTTGAAACCATAGGATGGTACGATCATAAAAGAGTGACTTGTGGTGCGGGATTTAGACAGAGGTATACTAATAAAGAAGCTTCACTGGCAGTGACAGGAGAAAAGCTTCAGGCACTTAAGGATAAAGATGTGGAAATACTTCTTCACATGTGTCCAAATTGTCAGATGCAGTTTGACAGGTACCAGCCATTAATCGGTGAAAAATTGGGAACAGAATTCAACATATTCCATCTTAACATTGCCCAGTTCATTGCCCTTGCAATGGGTGCAGATCCCTACAAAGTAGTGGGAATTCAAACACACACCGTACCAGTTGAACCTTTGTTAAACAAGTTGAAACAACCATTCAACCTGAAGGAAGATCAATCCAAAAGAAACTCTCTTAAGATCGATGAAAATCGTGATTGAATCTAAACTATCATTAATTTTATAGATAAACTTCTCTAAGAGGTTATTACAAATGAGTACCATTTCATTAAACGATAATGCAGATGAAAAAGCCCTTAAAATTGGTGTTTTTCTTTGTCGCTGTGGTGGAAACATATCTGACACAGTTGACATGGACCGGCTTAGAAAATCTGTTGATGCAGAAGTAATAGAAGAATTTGAAAATCTTTGTTCAATAAATGGACGAAAGATTATAAGGGACAACATAATTGAAAAGGAACTAGACAGGGTTGTGGTAGCTGCTTGTTCACCCATTACCCATGGAAAAATATTTCAAAACTACGTAACTCCACTGAATCCCTATCTCCTTGAAATGGCAAACATACGGGAACAGTGTTCTTGGGTTAATCCTGATAAAGACTCTGCAACTGACAAAGCCATATCAATTTTACAGTCTGCAATTGAAAAAGTGAAACATTCCATTGCTCTGGAACCAATTATTAGGAAAACACCTAAGAGTACCGCAGTAATTGGTGGGGGCATATCTGGAATAAGTGCTGCTCTTTCACTTGCAAGACAAGGAATAAGAACCTGTTTAATAGAAAAAGAACCTACCATAGGTGGAGCAATGGTAAAGGTAGGTAAACTTTTCTCACCAGAGAAATTGGCAGAAGAATGTGCCATGTGCCTACTAAATCCACTTGTAAATGAAGCTGTTGAACACGGTAACATCAATATAATGACCAACTCCACCCTCAAATCTGCAGATAGACGGTCTGGTAATTTTAACCTTCTAGTGGAAAAAAAGCCCAGCTACGTAATTAAGGGTAAATGTATAAGCTGCGGTAACTGTGCAGAGGTCTGTCCTGTGGAAGTCAGTGATTCTTGGAATGAGGACATGACCACCAGAAAAGCAATTTTCAAACCATTTCCACAAGCTGTTCCAGATGTTTACACCATCGACCATGAAAACTGTAAGAAATGCGGTAAATGTCAAGATGTTTGTAGAATGAATGCT
Source organism: Methanobacterium lacus (assembly GCF_000191585.1). Taxonomy (NCBI): domain Archaea; kingdom Methanobacteriati; phylum Methanobacteriota; class Methanobacteria; order Methanobacteriales; family Methanobacteriaceae; genus Methanobacterium; species Methanobacterium lacus. The sequence continues at coordinate 1,207,446 of NC_015216.1, read as the reverse complement.
ATAGACCTTGACATGGAAACTGAGGTCATACCCATCACTGTTGGTTCTGTGGTGATAGCTACAGGTCATAAAACATTTGATATGGATAAAAGACCGGAGTATGCTTATAAAAGACACGAAGATATCATTACTCAGATGGAACTTGCAAGGTTAATGGGTGTTAATGGACCAACCAAAGGAAAGCTTTTAAAACCTTCCAATGGCAAAGTTCCAGAAAGGGTTGTTATGATACAGTGCGTTGGTTCTAGAGATGAGAAACCAGGCGGCAGAAAGTACTGTTCTAAGGTCTGTTGCATGGTTGCAATCAAACATGCCAATGTAATTAAACAGCACTACCCAGATACCGATGTTATCATCTGTTACACCGATATGAGAACACCGGGAATGTATGAGAAGTACTACAAATTTGCTCAGTCCAACAAGGTCAGACTCATAAGGGGAAGACCAGGAGAAGTAGCAGAGAAAGACGGCATATTCAGTGTACGAATGGAAGATACCTTTTCAAACGAACCTTTAGAAGTTGAGGCCGATATGGTTGTTCTCTCCACAGCCATGGAACCATCAGAAGGTACTATAGAAGTTTCAAAGGAACTTGATGTGGGTCTCACCGAAGAACTGTTTGTAAAGGAGAAGCATTCCAAGATTAAACCAGTTGCAACTGATGTTGAAGGGATATTTGTTTGTGGAACTGCCCAGGGACCTAAAGATATTACCGACAGCATAGTTCAGGCCAACGCTGCAGCATCCAAAGTATCAGAACTCATACACGGCGGTGTTGAACTGGAACCATTCATTGCCAAGGTAGATAACAGTAAATGTAATTTATGCCAAAAATGTATTGATATCTGCAGCTTTAAAGCTGCATTTATCCAGGAAAATGTTTTAAAAATCGATCCAATTGCATGTAATGGCTGTGGGGCATGTATTGCTGAATGTGAAACTAATGCCATCGACATAATTGGACAGACAGATGAACAGCTCTTTGCAATGATTGATGGAATGTTAATAAATAAAAAACCCGATGAAAAACGTATCATCGCATTTTTAGATTCTGTTGGTTATGTTTCAGCAGATAACATTGGTATAAATAAGATAAGTGTACCTAGTTCCATTAGAATTATCAAGGTTCCCTACATGAACAGGGTGATGTATAAACACATACGCTATGCCTTTGATAAGGGTGCTGATGGAATTATCATGGGAGAATATCCATACAGTCCACTTTACAAGAAAACCAAAGAAAAAGTTTTAAAACTTAAACAGGAACTTGCAAACAACAACATTAATCCTGACAAGCTCGAACTTTTCAAGGTTTACATACCCTACTTCAGGGGACTGGCAGATAAATTTAATAATTTTGACCAACGCATCAAATGTTTAGATGACTAATCAAAATTACTAGCCATAATCCCCATTTTCTTTTATTTCTCAAATAAAAGTAATGTAACTGTAAATATACTTGTAAAAGGGTTTTTAGGGTTTTCAATCACATTTTTTCAGGGAAAAAATAGCTGGTTTTTGATTAATCCATTATAATAAAGATGAAGATCATAGTAAATTTTATACTGAGTACTTAAAATTTTGGAGATGTAAATTTTGGATGAAAAAGAGTTTGAAGCCATGGAAAAAGAGTTCAAAACCAAGGAAATCGAAATTATCATTGGTGACAATATTCTAGATGAGGATATTCTAATTTTTGATGGAAGAAAATATAAAATTGAAGATATGAGCTACAACGATGGCAACCTTGAAAAGATAAAAGTAACTCCCATAATGACAGACAAAGAGTTTGCAGATTGGTTAAAATATAAGAGACTGAAATATAAAAGCAAACTAAAGGGAATTACTAAGTAGATCCGTGCCCTAAAATTTTATTCATTTTCTTAATTATTTTCTAAAAAATTCACCATGTACATGACCCTTAAATAGTTCTTATTATCCCTATTCTACAAGTTAAAAATTAATTAAACTTGATAACATAATATATCAATGGATTTCAGGGATTGTAAATATAATATTTTTATGGATATGATTTGAATCCGAGTATTAACATGAAGTTTTCAGGCAGATGACCTATGAAAAGTAGGAAAAGAGATCAGCTTAAGGAGTTTATGGATACTAAACTTGTTAACAAGCTCAGGTTATACACTGCAATCTTGGTAATCATGACAGTTATTGTGGTTGCAGAGGTTTTAAGATCTAAATTCAGTCCGGAATTGGCTGTTGTAGGATTTATCTCAGGAATGGTTGTTGGTATTCTTGTTGCTCGTATGTACAAGTTAAGTTGGGATGAATCTAACAACAATGTGACTGGCACTGTGGATGTTATTGGCGGAATAATTCTCGTCCTTTACTTCACGTACATCTTTACAAGAACTTATTACCTAGAGCAGTGGGTTTCAGGAATTCCACTCTTTGCATTTATTTTAAGTATGACGGCTGGAACCATGTTTGGAAGAATAATAAACACCAGACACGATGTTTTTAAAATTTTGAAGGCCCTGAAAATAATTTGAACATTTTTCATATATTCAATCTTTTATGGAGTTAAATTGAATCTATTATGATTTTTTTACATTTTTATAATAAATTTTTTCATATTTTTTAGTTTTCGATAGAAACAAATTTATAAACAAAAGTCTCTGGATATATTATGAAAAAGATAGTGCTAGGTCTCCCAAAGGGGAGTTTAAACAATGTTAATAGGGGTAATACTTATCAGTTATTTGTTGATGCAGGATACGAGGTCAGAGGATATGAACCAGGAAACGAATCTAATGAGATAGGGATCATGAACGACCCTGAGATCAAGGGATTTTTAACCAGACCACAAAGCGCTCCTGTAGAACTTAACAGAGAAATATTAGACCTTGCAGTCATAGGTGAAGATTGGGTTCAAGAAGAATCTGTGAACTACAAAGAAAAGCTCATAAAAAAGGTGGGGGATTTAGATTACGGTCAAACAAGGCTTATTGTAGGTGTTCCAAAGGAAGCAGAATACAAGGATCTTACAGACTTTTTCAGAAAAAACAAGGACAGAAAAACACCAATACTCTGTTTTACAGAATATCCAAATTTAACCCGTCAATTTTTTGAAAACAACGAAGGATACAAGGAAGTTTTCGGTGAAACTAAGCCATTTGTACAGGTGAGGGGATTAAGGGATGGTGACAACATGATGGTTCAGATCATAAATTCTGATGGTGCAACCGAAGTGTACATAGCCAAGGGAGCAGATCTCATTGTTGACAACACCCAAACCGGAAGCAGTCTCAGAAAAGCAGGTCTTAAAGAACTTGAAACCATAATGGAATCCAGTGCAGGACTTTATGCAGGACCAAGTTGCACAGGTGAAAAGGAAAAGAAAGCTAAAATGATATTTGATCAGCTTTTTGGTGCAATTAACGCACGAAAGTTCTTCGATGTTAAATTTAATATTTCAACACTCAAGGTTGATGATATCAAAGAATTTTTACTCAAAAATAAGTACTGTTCTGATGAACCAACAGTTGTTGAAGGTAAAACCTACTCCCAAGTCAATGTCCTCATACCTAAAACTAAATTTCCAGCCATGGTTAAGGGAATTAAAAATTACGGCGCATCTGCAATTGTAAGGGAAAATGTGAAACAGTACATTCAATAAACTTCCCACAATATTTCTTTTATGGCAAACCAATCTAGTTCGGATATAAAAGATACAAAAAAATAGTTGGAAAAGTTCACAATTACCACAGCTACCATATTAAGTAATTACTACTAATTTAATGGTTAAAGAATAGTAAAAGGATGTTAAAAAAAAATGATCGTTGTAACAGCTAAAATGAATGTTAAGCCAGCTTCTAAATATGATTTCATGGTTGAAACAGAGGCATTGATTAAACACACAAGATATGAGAAGGGATGTATAAGTTACAATTTATACACTGATACTGATGATCCAAATCAGCTGGTTATGCTAGAATTTTGGAAGGATATGGATGATTTAGATGCACATATGAATACTGTACACTTTAAAGCATTTGGCAATGCAATTTCAAAGTATTTAACCTGTGAAATAGAAATATCCAAGTTCGACGCCCAAAAAGTCTAGAATGAATTTTTTAAAATTTTTTTGTATACAATATTCCATAGCCATGGTTTAGATTAAAAAAGGGGTTGGAATGTTAATTAACCTTGATAATTTCTGACTTCCCGTTTGTTAATTCTCTACTTTTAATAGTAATGTGCAGGTTCCTTATGGACTTGGTTTATATACTTCAGTTCAAATATATCTTCAGGATTTAAATCTGTGCTCATGTATCCCAACTTCTTTAGAACTGGTAAAAAGTCCATTGTTGATTTAATGTACTCTTCAGGTATTTTCGCACAGTAGCGTGGTGAAATACTGTAGGTTTTCAATACAAAGTCTTTATCAACGACACCCATCTCTTCTGCAGCGATATCTGCTGCTTGTTCTGGATAGTTTCTTATTAAGTTACATGCTTCTTCATGTGCTTTTAAAAAGCTTAATATGAATTCTTCATCCTCTTTGATCATATCTTCTTGCACTACGATTCCGTAACTTGGATTGTATGGCCATAACATGTTTGGAGGTATGATTATTTTTGTTTTAAGCTGCATGTCTGCAACGGTAGCGAGGGAAGGTGTTCCAACACCTGCGGCTATTTCGTTTTCGGATATTGCATCTGGTATGAAATCAGCCCAGGGATAGTTGTTGATCGAAACATCACTGTTAACAATAAGATTTCTGATTATCACATCATGAATCGATCCCCTTGTGGGCGTTCCTATGGATTTTCCTTTAAATTGTTTAAGAACAGATTCTAAATCACCCAAATCATCGTATGAATCATATTCTTCCTTTGCAATCATGACTGTGCCTTCGATGTGTCCTCCAGCAACGCATTTGAGTTTCATTCCATTTTGTATTCCAATCATAACAGGAGGTAACCCCACGTATCCAAGATCTATTTCTTTATCTTTGAATGCCTCCATTATTGCCGGACCTGTTGGAAACAGTTGCCATTCTGTTTCATCGGAATTTTTGTAACCTATATTTCCACTTTTTAAGATGAACGATGTGTGATATATTGTTGAGAGATAACCAATACGCATGTTGCACCTCCTATTTTGACATATTATTTATAATATTTTTACTTTAAATCTGAATTAACAATTGTTATATAAATTAAGTTACTTAAATAAATTTTCAAAATTTAGGATTTAAACTAGGAAATCATTTTTGTAAAGACTAAATTCAACAGATAGCATTAAAAAAAATACAATATTTATTTCACCACTATTTTAGTCTAGAAATTGATGTCCTTTTTCAGTAATATATATTATTTTTTAATCAGATTATAATAATCCATCTAAAAAAATTCTGATTATCTTTTTAAAAATAAAATAAATCAAATTATACTTAAATTACAATAGTTAGGTTTTGGTTTTAAATTTAAAGATGTATGCTACTTTAAGTTATTTCCAAATAAGCTGTGATCGCGGATTTTGTATAATTACACAGTACCAATCGTTTATTGTTCATTTTGTTTTAGTAATATTCTGCAATATTTAATAACCATAAGTATATACACCAATAATGATAATATAGTATTAAGTAAGTGGTTTATAACAACTGAGGTGAAAAAATGGTGGAAACACAACAAGCAAGTGGTGGAGGTCTAGTAGGTTTTGCAATTATTTTCTTAATTATTTTACTACTATTCCCAGCCTTCGCTATATGGTTATTATATGTAGCAATAGTAGTAATGTTAATTGCAGGAATCATATCATTAATTGCAGGATAACTGAACTACTCATCTTATTTTTTTTAAAATTACATTAAATCCTTAAGTTGTTCAAATTAAAAACCATCTGTCTAATGAACCTCAAATGATTCATTGGTGGCCAAAAATCAGTCAGGAATACAATGAAAGCTGAACATTCCAACAATTTCCACTTAATGGCTAAAGCCAGGGAGCAATGTGCAATTTAGCGTGTAAATATTGTTTTTACACTCCAAAAAAGGAGTTATATCCTAATCTTAATATGGGAATGTCTGATGAAGTTTTAGAAGAATTTACCTGCCAGTATATTAATGCCACACCCATCTAAGAGATTACTTTTTCCGGGCAAGGTGGCGAACCAACTTTTATGGGCATGGAATTCTTTAAAAAAGCCTTAAAATATCAGAAAAAGTATAAATCACCTGAATGCATGTATATAATACTATTCAAACTAATGGACTATTTTAAACGATGAATGGTGTCAATTCCTGCGAGATAACAATTTTTTAGTAGTAATCACATGTCAATACAATAAATTACCCTTTAACCCATTCTTTTTTTTAATTTGTCTGATTACCAATTGAATTATTTTTTTGTAGCACCAGTGCTCTCAAAAAAAAAGGAAATGATCTCATGAATACCGCCATTCTTTGAAATTATATTTCATGATGATCATATCAAAAGCATTAAGAAGAATGGATAAATGACATGTAAAACAATATCTGCTGAGAAATGTCCCATCATTGCGGATTCCAATCCTTTTTTCCAGTAAAGCCATCCAAATACTATTCCCCCTACACCATTTAGCAGAACTGCTCTTCCAATGATTAATGGAGTTATTGAGGTTATGGATCCTGTTATTGGAAGATGACCCAAACCAAATATAACGGCTGAAAGAACGATGGCAATCCAAATACCCAAGGAATTAGGTTTTCCATCCTCTGTTTTTTTGATCTTGAAAATTATCCACACAATCAGAGTCATCAAGAACAGTCTCATGACAATTTCCTCGGATATTCCCCCATAGAACGATGCTAAAAATCCCTTCCACAGTGGTATGGATAATTCCACATTTTGAAAAGTAGCTGTTACAGGTGTGAAAAACAAACTTAAAACAACTATTAGCACACCAGATAACAATCCTAAACCTATGGAAATTCCCAATATGGATCTGAAATAACTTCCAACTTCCCTACCTTCCAACCATCCTTCAAGTATGGGTAAACTGAAACCCACACGTTTTGCAAGGATCAATCCCAAGAAAATAGCCACAGAAAATATTACCAGTGTCTGTATCATCTGTGCAATCAAAACAAAAGGTGTAAAAACCGCTGCTAAACCTGGGCTAAGGGCCAATGTATATGGTAAAACCAGAACTGCACTTATTATACTTGCAATAAGGAGAATACCAAATAATTTCCAGTTTATATTCGTATTCATAAATAACTACTCCTAATTATTTCATATTAAAAAAATGTTTAAATTTGATTCATTCTTCGTCAAAGAAGATGTCTTCGATATGGACATTGAAAAATTTGGCTATTTTAAAGGCTAATGTAAGGGAGGGATCGTATTTTTGCTTTTCTATTGAAATAATAGTTTGTCTAGTTACCTTGATCTCTTTAGCTAGATCCTCCTGGGTTAGATCATTCATGGCCCTGTAAACCTTTAATTTATTTTTCATTTTTTGATCCCTTCTAGTATCTCCTTTTGTAGTATATGCGTGATATCATGTTAATTATAAGTGCTAATACCGCTGTGGCAAATAACGTGTACCCCGCCAATTGAATGTCTGGATAACTGTTTCTCAAGGAAATGATTATGAGACCTGCATATAGTATAATTCCTACTAGCGCTCCCAGGGTTACTGTGGAAGATTTTTCATTTATGAGTTCTGTTCTCTCATCTTCCATAATATCTTTACCCTGGAACATACCTGAAATATCATTCCTATGTATGTAAACCAGGGGTAAAATTATTAATACAACGATTATGGCTGCTAAAACAAACCAAATATTTGCAAACAACAATCCAACTATCCATAACACGGATTGAATCATTGATGTTAATATAAACAGAATTTTCAAACTTTTTTCATTCATATAAAACACTCCATGTATAGTGTACTTTACATAATGTTATATATATTTTACTAATTGTAATGTTTGTTATCCATTTGAGGTAGAGTAAATGCTAAATTTTAAGTTCCATACACTGTAAATGATCATTTAGAATAGTTTTTGAATATCAAAAAAGTTAGAGGATAAAAACCATGGTTAATTATGCTACTTCCGAAGGATTTACCTTCAATATGCTGATGTTAAAATCATTTTCTCTCTGTGATGAATGTTCCAAGTTGGATGTGTGGGAAGAATCTAAATGTAGTGAAAAGTTGAATAATTTAAGAAATTATAGAGATAATCTCCTACAATTTAATTTTGAAGATGAATTTGAGATCAAACAAAAAGATGGGATGATTAAAAACCTATCTGCCATGATTACAAAACTTGAAACCCTAAAAAAAGATTAAATTAAAAATTAACCTCAAAAAATCACATTTTTTAAACCAATACACAATTAGTAAAAGTATAAAAAATGAAGAGTTATTTGGAGACAAAAAAATGTTTAAGTGGGATGCAAAGGAATATCAGAAAAGTTCAAGTGCACAGCAAAAATGGGCAAAAGAGCTCATAAAAAAAATGGATCTAAATGGATCAGAAAAAATGCTCGATCTAGGATGTGGAGATGGGAAAATAACATCTGAAATAGCCACAAATCTTGAAAAAGGATGTATATTAGGAATTGACAGTTCTGAAGATATGATAAAACTTGCAAAGGAAACTTTTCCGGAAACTGAGCAACCTAATTTAAAATTCAAGGTAAAAGATTTTCAGGATTTAAATTACAATGAAGAGTTTGATCTGATCTTCAGTAATGCTGCACTTCACTGGGTGAAAGATCATTCTAATATTCTTAAGGGCATAAAGCAAAGTTTGAAACCTAACGGCAAAATACTCATACAGATGGGTGGTAAAGGTAATGGTAAGGAAATTTTAGATATCAGTACCGAAATAACACATAAACCAGAGTGGAATAGTTACTTTCAAGATTTCAGCTTTCCATATGGATTTTACGACACTAATATTTATGAAAAATGGCTTAAAGAAGCTGGTCTTAAAGCTTTGAGGGTTGAATTAATATCTAAAATTATGGATCAAAATGGTGTTGAAGGATTGAAATCATGGATGCAGACTGTATGGCTTCCATACACCCAAAGAATTCCTGTAGATCTTCAAGAAAAGTTTATAGATGAAATTGCAATCAAGTACCTTGAAAACCACCCTATGGACAAGGATGGAATGGTACATGTTAACATGGTAAGGTTGGAAGTTGAAGCAATAAATTCAAAATAAACAGACCCCAATACCAAAGTTCCAATTATTTTTTTGTATAAGGAATACACATCCCAATTAATAAATAGTTCTAATTGAGATTGTTTGCTATTTTTTTTAAACTCTTTAAAAAAAGGAAAAAATTATTACAGAAACTACAAGATAGTAATCAAGCCCCATATAAGAATCAAACAGGATACTCAGTTTAATTTGTATTTAAACAAAATATTAAAGAGTTGTAATAATAATCTTTAATATGATGGTGTTTTTGAATGTACAAAGCATAAATATGTAAACTTAGCTATTGCAAGCAGAATAGATAGCCTGCATCAAGTTAAAATTAGAAATTTGATCAATTAATGATGATCATGATGTATATTCCTATTAATTGTAAAGATCAAAGGAGTTTACGTTGATGTTTCCCAATAAAAGTTTCTAAAGATTATTAGTTTTAACTTTAAACTTATTTTAATCTTTTTTTTGTTCTTCCAATGATAAATTTCATATAAAAAAATATTAAAACGCATCAGTGCATTATTAAATAGATAAAATTAAATTTTAAAGTTTATTTTTCCAATTAAATAGCAACTATCTCGATTTTGATGGGCTTGGCTTGAAAATTAAATCAATAAATTTATATGGCATATAGTGACTATTTTTAATAGTCCCAAGTTAATTTTAATTTATTTGGGATATAGACCACGGGGGTGAAACTATTAAACGAAAAATGTTTTTTTCGGTGTTATTGCTAATAGGATTAGCAGTGGTTTTGAATGTAAATTTTAGTAGTGCAACAACCGTGAATCAAACAGATATTATTAATTCGACCCATACTATTAATAATTCGACTGTATCACATACAGTCACTAGTAAAGCTAGTAACAAAACAGTGAAAACAAATTCAGTGTCGAATTCAACTAAGAATATGGCTGCAGGAGGATCCACAACTGTTAATGGTTTGAGTGTTTCCCAGCTTAAGGATGGAATTTCCAGAGTTCAAATATTCTACTTCAAAAACAGTAGAATGCCAAACTTCGTAAATTTTGGAACCAGAAAAATTCTAATAGGTACCTTCCAGAAAAATATAGCAACTGCTGGTTTAAGTATAAACCTTTCAGTGAATGGTTTAACAGTTGCTCAGTTGAAGGACGGAATTTCCAGAGTTCAATCATTCTACAGTAATAATGGTAGATTGCCAAATTACGTAAGTTATGGAACCAGAAAAGTTACCATTACAACATTCCAGAGTAATATTGCAACAGCCGGTTTAAAATTATCTTTATCATCAGGGACAATACCAATTGATACCAGCTCAGTATCTGCACTTGCAAAATCTCTTGCATACGGTTCATCGTCACAGTACGAAACCGCGCAGAAAATATTTAACTGGGTTAGAGACAACGTTACCTATTCATTCTACTATAATACCGTCTACGGTGCATCTGGAACGTTAACTAAAAGACTTGGAAACTGTTGTGATAAAACCAACCTACTGGTTGCTCTTTCAAGAGCAGCTGGAATTACTGCACAGTACAAATGGGGTTCATGTTACTTCACTACAAGTAAAACATGGTATGGCCATGTATGGGCAGACCTTTACCTAGATGGTAAATGGGTTGCTGCAGATACTACAAGTAGCAGAAATTCGTTAGGTGTAATTAACAATTGGAACACAGCCACATTCACGTTAAAAGGAACATATACGACACTACCATTTTAAACAAAACCCAAAAAAATAACACCTTTTTTTCATTTTTTTTTAATCGACACTTCAAACATCATATGCACATATAACCCCAATTTACAACTAAAACTGGTTTTTCAAGTCTTGAAGGTCTATTTTATGATATCACGTCTTTAACCTATATTTAATGTTTATTCTGGAAATCTTTTCTGTTAAATTATTGTTCCAAAATTTTAGAGCAAAATAACCTGAGAGGATTCCTATGATGGCCCCCACCACTACATCGTAGGGATAGTGTACCCCAATGTAAATCCTTGAAAATCCTACTACAGCTGCGAATATCATAAGGGGATAAAGTAGACTGTAACTTTTTCCCTTGAGGTTTAATTTATATTTACTGCCTATAACAAATGCTGCTGCAAAGGATGATGCTGCATGACCCGATGGAAATGAGTAGGTTTCCTCGGCATGAACCAGCAGATCAACATTGGCGAGTGTTAAAAATGGTCTGGGTTCGGCAACTAAAAATTTCAAGGAGTAAACCACAACATTTGCTATGAGGAGTGCCATAACTCCTAAAAATGCAATTTTACGTGTTTTTTGATCACCAAATACAAACATCAATCCTAAGATTAAAAACCATGCAAGTACACTGCCAAAATCTGTTATAAATGGCATTACAATATCAAATAGTCTGTTATCCAGACCATGGTTAATGAAGTAGAAACTTAAAATGTTCAAATAAGACAGTGCAGATAGTAAAGAATTCATGGAAATTTACCTCTAAAAAATATGAAAAAATTGTAGTTAGTATATTAGCTTCAATATCTGGGTCTTAGTTTATGTATATATTCCCTAATCAGACCCCAAACTTTTTCAATAAAAAAAAATTTGGTGTAATTTGGGTAAACGTTTAAAAACATCAAAAAACTATTAAATGTAAATCATCATGTAAACTCAATTAAAACTCCATAATCTTTAATTTTTAGCATAAGCAGATGTTGAGGAACTGTGTTTGATGGTTGAGTTTTAATTTGGTTTATGAATGAATATTAATTTAATTTGATAAGGAATTTTTATGAAGGGAATAACGAAAATTTTGCTGGTTCTCATAGTCTGCATTTTGATAGCTGCAGCTTTCTTCCAAGTGTACAGGACAAATGTTGGTTCCAATTCCACAGGATATGTAACTAAACAGGTTGATGCATACCCATTACCGCATCAGACAAAAATTGCGGTGATAACAGGTATGCACCCTCGTGAACTTCATGCAACCGATGTTGTACCCAAGGCAGCTCTGGCATATGCCCTTCAAAACAATGTGGAAATAGACAATTATCAGGTAACTGTGACTGATGAGCCTCGAGATTTTAATGTTGGAAGGGCCAACGGTCAGGCATTGGTTGCTGGCTTTGTAAATCCTGATATTATCAGGTCCAACTACTCCATGGTTATTATTTGTCATGATCATGAATCAGGTTACGGTTCAGGATATTACTTTGCAACCCCTACTCACGACAGTAAATCAGTTGCCTTGGGAAATAAAGTAGCCAGTCTGCTTCCAAATTTTAACTATTACTCAGGTTCTAGCAGTGCAAGTTACGAAGCAACTTCCATTTCACAGGTTGATCTTCCACTTACGAATGCTGGTATTCCTGTTTTTGTGTATGAAATTCCTGAAAACGATGATAACAACACAGCCTACTCCATGACCTACGACTTATTGAACGCAAGTTTTAAAGCCTTATCATCATGAGTTACAGGAAGTTTCATGATTCTAATAAACAAAATCAGTTTCAAAATCTTCCATTTTTTTATGAATCTGTAAAATTGACATCCCTTCTAAAAAGGGTAGATAAAAAATTTTGGTTTTAGTTAGTTTTATTAGGGAATGGTATTCAATCTAAAAAAAAAAGAAATTTGAGGTTTGAGATGTTTATGTCAAACTCAAGCCCTTGGATAATGCAAACTGGGTCATTAAACTCTTGGGTATAACAATTATGTTACCCTTGAGGTACTGTTGTACAACTGTTTGAAAAAGAGATCCCGATTTACTTGGATCCTTTATTGCTGCCATTACTGGTTTCATCAGAACTTCAGATGCTTCTCCTCGCGTCATTGTACTGTTTTTACCTTCACTCACGCTTCTTATGTAATCAATAGACGCATTGGTATCATTTGTGTAGCCAGGAATGTTCAGTGGAGCTATGGAATTTAAAATTGCATCTACAGCTTCAGGAGTTACTATGACCACTGCATCAGTTTTAATACCGGTGTTGGTTTGAACAATTTCTTGGGAATTTTTCACGTCTGCTTCTGTGTCCGCACCCCATAATGAATCATGAAGTCTCAAATGTCCTCCACCAGCATTTGCTTCTGCAGGTTCCATTGCTGTTGCTGAAACCATTCCACCAGGATAGATTGGTGTAAGGTTGGTGATGTCACCATCATGTACTCCGATTGCAAAGGCCATGTCTACTGCACCAATACCGGGTCGTTTTTCTGAAGGATCTGCTGTCATCAAGAGGATAGTATGATCCCCCTTCATAACATTGGTTGTTCCTGGTTGGTATAAATTAGAATATACAACATACCCTGCCGATATTCCAATTGCAACTAGGATGATAATTAAGGCAATTATTTTTCTACTCATGTAAATTCACCGTTTTTTTTCTAAACTTTTTTTTCTGGTCTTCTTTTTTTTTTGGTTATATTTTTTTTATTTACTAGAAATATTCAAGCTGAGTTGAAAACTTCTCTATTTAGTTTGAATATATGATTAATATAGTTATGTGAAAAATATTTAAGATAAAAAAAAAAGTGGGGAAAATAGAAAAAAATGGTTAAATATTACTCAATAAATTTAAATCAAAATAAATTAGTTATTTATCCTAATTAAATTACAACATTGAATTGGAAATTGATTTTTAGCTCTTAATTGCAACTAATCATATTATTTTTGACTTGAATCCGTATTAATTTTATTATTGAATTTTTAAATTTTTTATCAGTCTTTTAATTCTAATTAGCTGTCTAAAATTGAATTCATTAATTTCTATAAATATTTTATTTTTCAATACGAAAATATTTAGAAATAATAAAAAAATTGACAAAAATAAATAATATCATCTTAATTTTTAATTGAAGAGCTAATTTAGGGTTTAATCAGAATATTATGCCCTAAAAACTTTCTAATGATTCTCTGTTGGTTGAGGTACTTGTAGACACTACAACTCCATACCAGCCCTAAGATAAAGTAGTATAAATACATCTTATTTTCCCGAAAATACAGAGGATATGGCTAAATTCATAATAATAAGAATGGAGATAGACCATCCATATACTGTCCATTAAAAAAGGTTTTATAAGGTCTTAAATTGAATAAAAGGCCATAATATTGTCTTTTTTTTTATTTTGAACCAAAGGGTTTATATAGTTGGTTGAAGTCTTTAGAGTTAAGTTCAATTTCTCATTGAAAAAATCTTTTTCTGATGATTTTGAACTCGGAGGCGATTAGATTAAGCGAAAATCAATATGCTCTATCATGTTGCTATTGGCTTTTGCACTAATTTTGAATGTTCACACAACATCAGCTGCCACAACCAATGGAACTAGCAGCATTAATTCCAGTGTGAGTTCAGATGTGACTAATCAAGTTAGTGCAGCAAGTAGCACGAGCACAACATCAAAATCCAAGTTAGTTTCAACAAGCAAAGACGTAACTAAACCAAAGGTTGTTAAAACCGATCCTACGAAAAATGCAGTGAAAGTTGACACCAAAAAAACCATTAAAATATATTTCAGTGAAGCAATTAAATTTGGAAATGGCTGGATTGAATTAAAAAATAATAAAAAAAGTGTATCCATAAAAACAACAATAAACGGAAAAATTTTGACTATAGACCCCCTGGCCTACTTGAGTAAAGATGGTAATTACAACATCTACATACACTCAGGCAGTATTACTGACATGTCAGGTAACAAGTTAAGTTTGTATAAAACCAGTTTCAGTACAGTATCATCTAAGAAACCTGTATCAGCTGCCATGCAAAAATATTTGGTACCAACAGCAAATTGTCAATCGAACAACTCTAAGATCAAAGCATTAGCAGCCCAAATTACCAAGGGATCTACAACAGATTATGCAAAGGCTTCAAAGATCTTCAACTGGGTTCGTGACCATGTGAGCTACTCCTTCTACTACAACACTCAGAAGGGTGCTTTAGGTACTTTAAATTCAAGATCTGCAAACTGTGCAGACACTGCACATTTAGTTGTGGCCCTTGAAAGAGCAGCAGGAATACCTGCTCGTTACAACCATGGTACTTGCAGATTTTCAAGTGGTACCTGGTACGGTCATGTATGGGCACAAGTATATGTAAATGGAAAATGGTACTATGCAGATGGAACCAGTTACAGAAACTCCTTTGGAGTTGTGAAAAACTGGAACACCAAGACATTCACATTACATGGAATATACGCATCCCTACCATTCTAGGAGGACAATCTATATGATCAAAAAAGTCATATTGGGACTCGTTGTTATTGTTGCAGTATTTGGAATAGGATACGCAGCATTTACCAACATGAACACTACTACATCCCCAACAAACAATTCATCAGTTCAAAATGTGCAGAACACAACTTCAAACACCAGTAACGTTCAAAAAACAGAGAACAAAACCATCTCTTCAGAAGAAGCAAAGAAAATAGCAGCTAAGTACATTGAAGTATCAGGAGCAACACCAGGAACACCAAAACTAGTTAACCAAGACAGTAGAATGGTTTACATTGTACCTGTAATGGTTAATGGAGAAAATGTGGGAGAAATAGATATTGACGCTGAAACAGGTGCAAACCTTGGAGGCGCGGGAGGAGGTTAATAAACTTCCCCCAATTTTATTTTATTTATTTTGTATTAAATAAAAAAATAATTAATAAAACTTTTTTTACAACATTCTAATGAATCATGACTTTATACATGGATCTAATAAACTATGGATGGAAGTTGTAGATTTGAATAGGACCATAATTTAATGGATTTAGTTCTCATCAGATTCTTGGTTTAGATCATTTACGTATCGGTGGTAACTATCAGGATACCTTCTAAATACACGATCAAATATACTGCGATTTTTCATGTCCAATATAACGACATATGTGAATTTTAGGTATTCACGTGCACTGTCAAGATGCTTTTTTGTAACTTTTACTCTATGATCAAGTTTTTTGTTATCATCCTTCAGTTTCTCAAACTTACCAAACTTCATGGCAAGGTCTTGGAGTTCGTATTCGTTGATTCTGGATTCTAATGAACTGTTTTTTTCAACCATGTCACTAACCCTGTTGTTGGCATCTTGAATCCCCTCTTTTAAATTTTGGATTGTGACCTGTTTTTTTGCAAGTTCTATCTCAAGTTCTTCAATAATGGCATCATAATCTTTTTTACTCTTTTTTGAATCATCATCATTAATCGAAACCATCCCCTGATATGTTTTGGCTGCTTGATCCAGTTTATATTAAACTTTTAGTATGATCTGTTAGTTTCAAAGTTTACTAAATAAATTATGTTTCAAAACTTATAAAAAGAGTTCTAAGCACAACAGATGCAGCGATTCAAGAAAAAATAAAATAGAAAAAAAATATAGAAATAGTAATTGGTATTTGTTTGGTGTTATCCTCCAGCGATAGTCTGGAACATTACTATCTCATCACCATCGTTAAGTTTGGTTTCTGTACCATCAAGATCCCTTATATCCTCACCATTTACCATTACCTTCAGATAGTCCCTCACAGTACCATCTTCGTCTAATAAAACATCACGGAATGTTTCATCGTATTTTTCGCACAAAGCCTCTATAAGTTGGGATATGTCCCCTGCATCTTCAATGGTTGTAGTTTTTTCTCCGGTGATGTCTATGAATCTTGTTAAAAATTTTACTTCTACTTTTTGCATGATCTTTTCCTCATCTGGATCTTATGATAAATAAAAAGCTTGCTTTAAAATTGCAATACCATGATCATTCTTAACTATAGTTATACTTATTTTTAATCTTTGCGCAAATTTTATGCAACTGGACAAATCAACTGTTAGTCATATAACTAACTAGCATTCATTTTAAATTAGTTCTTGTAAATTATTTTATTGATCCAAACATATTTTGCATGTGAAGGTTAACTATTGTTATATATCATGATGGGAGATGAATTATTGAACTACGATTTAGATAAAGTTTACAACAGAAAAAACACTGACAGCCTTAAATGGGATTTCATGAAACCCATAATTGGAAGGGACGATATTATACCATTATGGGTAGCAGATATGGATTTTCCAGTTGCCGAACCAATTAAAGAAGCCATTAAAACCCGGGCTGAGCATCCTTTTTACGGTTACACACAGCCTGGAGGAAGTGTGGTTGATTCAGTTGTCCAAAGACTGAAAAAAAAGTACAACTGGAACATTGAACCAGAATGGGTTGTTTTCACACCCGGTGTTGTTCCAGCACTACAAACTGCTGTAACTTCTTTAACACATCCTGGTGATGAGGTCATACTACAACAACCATCTTATCACCCATTCTTTCCAGTGGTAAAAAATAGTGGTTGCAGCATAGTTAACAACCAGCTCAAACTGGTTAATGGAAGGTACGTCATGGACTGCGAAGATCTTGAATCTAAGTTTCATCCTAAAACCCGTAGATTAATGGGTCCTGGACGTTTAAAAACTATTATCTTCTGCAATCCACACAATCCAGTAGGAAGAGTGTGGAATCCTGATGAAATAGAAAAAATGGGAAATATTGTGATTGACAATGGCGGCGTGGTAATCTCTGATGAAATACATTGTGAAATACTGTTTAAAGGAAATAAACACACCCCATTTGCATCAATATCCGATAAATTTGAACAAAACAGTATAATCTGTATGTCACCGAGCAAAACCTTTAACTTGGCAGGACTCGAAGTTTCAAACATAATCATACCCAATCAAAGGATTCGTGAGGATTTTATTAACACAAGAGCAGGCATGGTTCCAAATCCAAATTTATTCGGTTACACAGCACTCAAAGCCGCCTACAAATATGGTGATGAATGGTTAGAACAGGTTCTGGACTATTTACAGGGAAATCTTGATTACATTAGGAAATTCTTAGAAACTAATATTCCAGAGATCAAAATGATAGAACCCCAGGGAACCTATCTTCTATGGCTTGACTGCAGAGAACTGGGCATGGACCCCCATACACTTCAAAGTTTCATGATTGATGATGCCAAGGTAGGTATGGAAGATGGATATATATTTGGAGAATCAGGCCAAGGATTTATGAGGATGAACATTGCTACACAAAGATCAGTTATTAACTCAGCATTAAACAGGATAAAAAATGCTTACCTGCTTAAGGAAAAATAAGTAACGATCGTTATATTTATTAGTTCGAATATAATAATTTAACATGACATAAAATTAATAAAAATCAGTTTTAACAGTAAGTTAAATGTAATGATTATAGGACATATGGATTAAAAATAAAAATAAAGTGTAAGAAGAATGATACAAAAAAAAATAGGAGGTTTACTATGCCGTTAAGAGTAGCAGTTGCGAGTAGTGATGGTAAATTTATTAACCAACACTTTGGACATGCAGAACAATTTTTAATATTTGATATCGATGATGAAGGAAATTACGAGTACATTGAACTCCGGAAAAATGAACCCACATGCTCTGGTGGTAACCACACAGCAGGATCAATGAAAAATGCTGTGGGTGTATTAGATGGTGTTAAAGTTGTGCTTGTAGCTCAAATTGGGCCTGGAGCATCACAAAATTTACTTTTAAGTGGAATTCAATCATTTTCTGTACCGTCCTACATTGATGAAGCACTAGAAAAGCTGGGTTCAAGTTATGCTCAGAAGCTAAAGGCTTCAAAATCAAGCTCTGATCAAGATACAAAAAATCAAGGGGATGAATTTTGATACTACTATTTTTTTTTAACCTTTGAATTTTGTATTGATATTTAATGAAGTCTTGAAGATTAAATTACTTGTTTTAAGATCAATAACATTCTAGAGATTTAAATTAACGATCGTTAAGTTTTTATATTAAGCCTAATCAATAGGAACAATATATAACGATCGTTAATAGATCAGCCGCTCTCGATCAAGATTGTTATATTAATAAATTAGTAAAAAGGGAGGAAAAATATTGAGCCCTGGAAAAAAAATAGATAAAATAGACTTGAGTAAAAACACTTGCCCAAATAGGGAACAAAGAGCCAAAGGTACCAACGTATACTTTGGTAAAGCATCAGAATTGTTAGATGAAGCAAAAGAAGGAACCTTGCAGTGTTCCGACAGGAAATTTCAACAGTCAGGAGGATGTGTTCTAAACTTCTATTTGGCAGTTAGGGTTTCTACAATCAGAGACGCGGCTGTAATATTTAATGCACCGGTTGGTTGCTCATCATCAGCTCTAGGATACAGAGAACTTTACAGAGCAGTACCAGTTGAACTTGGAAGGCCAGCAGAATATGATCTGCACTGGTTAACAACCAACTTGCAACAAAATGACGTTGTCTACGGTGCAAGTAACAAGTTGAAAGATGCAATTAAAGAAGCACAAACAAGGTACAATCCAAAGGCAATCTTCATCTTGACATCCTGTACAACAGGAATCATTGGAGAAGACATAGAAGGAACTGTAACTGAAATACAGCCTGAAATTGATGCCACAATCGTGCCAATTCACTGCGAAGGAGTAAGATCTCGACTGGTACAAACTGGTTACGATGCATTTTGGCACGCTGTACTCAAATATCTGGTTAAAAAACCAGAGAAAAAACAGAAAGACCTTGTAAACGTAGCAAGTATGTTATCATACACCTGGCAAGACAGGTTAGAAATAGAAAGATTGCTAGAGAAAGTAGGACTACGAGTTAACTTCATTCCAGAGTTCGCAACGGTAGAACAGTTTGAAAAACTCTCAGAAGCCGCAGTAACAGCACCTATCTGCCCAACCTACACAGATTACATTTCAAGAGGACTAGAACAAGAATTCGACGTACCATATTTCCTATACCCATCACCAATGGGAATCAAAAATACAGATGAATGGTTGAGACAAATTGGAAAGTACACCGATAAAGAGGAAGAAATCGAAGAACTCATAAAGGAAGAACATGCAAAATGGGTTCCTAAACTCGAAGAAATTAGAGAACAACTTTTAAACATCAAAGAAGATGGTACTAGATTGAATGTTCTCGGTTCATTGGGTCAAGGAAGACTTGTAAGCCAGCTACCATATTTCGATGAAATAGGATTAAACTCTCCAGCTGCAATGGCACAAGACTTCGACGATCTGTTGATTGAAGAACTTGAAGACGTTCTAGATACAGTGGGTGACTTCGATATAATGGTCAACACTTTCCAAGCATCTGAACAGGCTCATGTAACCAACAAAGTCAATCCCGATGTTGCACTTACCTGTCCATTTCAAGGTGGAGCATGGAAGCGTGACAGTGAAATCACAAGAATCCATGCCCTGAGGGGAGATGCAGATCCTTGGAGTGCACAAAGTGGATACACTGGAGCAGTTGCCTTTGGTAACTTCCTGTTACAATCACTCAAAAACAAATCCTATCAGAAAACAATGAAAGAAAAAACAGCTATAGGATACAAAGACTGGTACCTTGAACAGCCAGATCCATTGTACTTTCTAGAAAAGGGGAAATAATATGGCAGATAATAATTTACAAACAACTAAACAAACAGAAGTAACAGATCCTTCTATCCACGTAATAGAAGCACCTAGATACTCCTGTTCTCTAGCAGGAGTTTATGGAACTGTACTGGGTCTTTACGACGCAGTACCCATATTACATTCCGGTGCTGGTTGTGGAGTTGGTCAGCTATTTGGATTACTCTACGGTGGAGGACAAAATGCTGGTGGTGACTTTGGAGGAACAGCAACACCATGTTCCTGTTTGGTAGAAGAACACGTTATCTTTGGTGGAGAAAACAAACTAAGAAGTCTGGTTGATTCTAGTATCGACCTTTTAAATGCTGAACTGTTTGTAGTAATATCGGGTTGTGTTCCTTCACTCATAGGGGACGATGTTGATGCAGTTGTTGGTGAATTTAAAGATAAAGCACCTGTTTTACACATCAATGCCCCCGGGTTTAAAGCTAACTCCTACGAAGGATACGAACTGTTCTTTGAAGGACTCGCTGATCAGCTGCTTACTGAGAAACCAGTGCAGAAGGGTAGGGTGAACATTCTGGGAGTGGTTCCTTACCAACATATTTTCTGGAAGGGTGAACTCAAAGCCATAAAGGATCTTCTAGCCACCATTGGAATCGATGCAAACATCATATTCACCGAATATGACACATTGGAAAAGCTTAACGATATTCCTGCTGCTGAGTACAACGTAGTGGTATCACCATGGAACGGTCATAGAGCTGCTAAGAAACTGGAGGACAAATTTGGAACTCCATTTATTAGTTTCCCTGGTGTGCCTGTTGGACCTAAACAGACAAGTGAATTCTTAAGGGAAGTATCCAAGGCACTCAACACATACTCAGATAAAGTTGAAAATGTGATTGCCAAAGAAGAAAGGAGAACCTACAGGATCCTTGAGTACCCTGGAGATGCAATAATATTGGTACGTCCTCACTCCTACTTTGCAGTTGCCGCTGACAGTAGCACTGCAGTGAGTTTGACCAAATTTTTAACCAATGAGATTGGATATCTTCCAGACATTATCCAGATAACCGACAACCCACCAGAGGAATTCAGGGAGGCAATTATTCGTGAAATTACTGAAAACTTGGAAACAGGTTACAGTCCGGACATCATCTTTGAGGTAGATTCCCATAAGATCAGGGAAAACTTCAAAGACAGACCATTCCTGTTCTTGTTTGGAAGTTCACTCGAAGGACCTATTGCCATGTCAGAGTTTGGCGCCCTGTCTGTAACTGTTGCCTTCCCATCGTACAACAGGATGGTTCTTGTTGACAACTACGTGGGCTACGATGGAGGAGCAAGGTTGGTTGAACACGTAGTCACAACATTTGCAGGACCACTCTAAAACAGAACTTGCATTTGGATCATTGGTTGGGATTGAATTTTCATTCATCCCAACTTAAAAAAAATAAAAAGATATCTAAAAAAAAATTATGGGGTTAAAATTTAGTAACCATCAAATGATTAAAAAAATGATAAAAATAGTGTTTGGAGCTATAAATAGTCGATAATAATAAATTTAGAGGTATTAGAATGAGTAAACGAAAACAAATTGCAATTTATGGAAAAGGCGGGATTGGGAAGTCGACTACAACTTCCAACCTAAGTGCGGCCCTGTCAGATTTAGGTTACAGTGTAATGCAGATAGGATGTGACCCTAAAAACGATTCAACAACCACACTCAGGAAAGGAAAACCAATACCTACCGTTATGGATACAGTAAGAAGTGGCTCCAACAAACTGGATAATTTAATATTTGAAGGTTACAATGGGGTTCATTGTGTTGAAGCAGGAGGTCCTGAACCTGGTGTTGGATGTGCTGGACGAGGTATCATTGCAGCCATCGAATTGCTAGACAACAATGGAATAATTGACGACATCGACCCAGATATCGTTATATACGATGTTTTAGGAGATGTTGTTTGTGGTGGATTTGCAATCCCTATCAGGCAGGGAATTGCAGAACAAGTGTACACAGTTACATCCTCCGATTACATGGCAATTTACGCCGTAAACAACCTCTTCAAAGGAATTCTTAAATATTCCGGTAGTGGAGGAGCTTTACTTGGAGGAATAATTGGAAATTCCATCTCAAAAATATCACAAAAGGAAATGATAACAGATTTCAGCGAGAAAACTGAAACCAATGTTATAGAATTTGTTCCAAGATCATCCACTGTAACTAAATGCGAATTAGATGGTGTCACCACCATTGAAGGTGCACCAAATTCAGAGCAGGCTGAAGTTTACAGGCAACTTGCAAGGAACGTAATAAACAACAAAGATTCCTACATTCCAAAACCATTTGAAGCTCAAGATCTTGCAGATTGGGCTGCTTCATGGATTAACAATCTTCTTAAAGAAGAAAAGATCGAACAGAACGGTATTCGAAGCGGTAGTGGAGAAGGAATTTAAATTTAGATTGTTTAGAAATTTGAATATAGCCCTTAAGAGGTTATTTATTTTAAATTTTTTTAATTTTTGTTTCCTTTGGATAAATTAATTTAGAATCCAAACCAAATTAATAATAGAAAGATTTAAATAAAAAAACAATATTATAACAATCGTTATATAACGATAGTTATATATAGTTTGATGAAGTAATTAAAAATTGATCAAAAGGTGAAAAAATGGTAAATATACCAAAATTGACAAGGGGAATAGCAAACGATATTACAGAAACTATAGGAAACACACCTCTAGTGAGGTTAAATAAACTAACAGAAGGATCAAAAGCCGAAGTATTAGTTAAAGTCGAATCATTCAACCCACTCTCATCTGTAAAAGACAGAATCGGGGTAGCCATGATAGAAGCCGGTGAAGAAGCAGGTGTTATTAAGGAAAACACCATTCTAATCGAACCAACTAGTGGGAATACCGGTATTGCACTGGCATTTGTAGCAGCTGCCAAAGGTTACAAGCTCATTTTAACCATGCCCGACACCATGTCCATAGAAAGAAGAAAGTTACTCGCACTCCTAGGAGCAGAAATAGTCCTAACACCCGGAGCAAACGGAATGCCTGGAGCAGTTGCTAAGGCAGAAGAATTAGCGGCAGAAATTCCAGGAGCAGTAATGCCTCAACAATTTAAAAACATTGCAAACCCTAAGATCCATAGGGAAACAACCGCACAAGAAATCTGGAGAGACACAGATGGAAAAGTTGATGTTTTGGTTTCCGGAACAGGAACAGGTGGAACCATAACCGGTGTAGCAACAGCACTCAAAGAATTAAAACCTGAATTTAAAGCAGTGGCAGTAGAACCTGTTACATCCCCAGTACTTTCAGGAGGAAGTCCAGGACCACACAAAATACAGGGTATTGGGCCCGGATTCATACCAGACGTACTTCAGACAGAGATAATAGACGAAATTGTACAGGTTTCTGACGATGATGCAGCACAAACACTCCTCAAATTAGCAAGGGAAGAGGGAATACTCGCAGGAATTTCTTCTGGAGCAGCTGTTTTTGCAGCTTTACAGTTAGCTAAAAAGGATGAATATGCTGGTAAACAGATTGTCGTAATATTACCCGACACTGGAGAACGGTACCTCAGTATGGATTGGGTATTTGAAGATATCTTCAAATCATCTGAATCCTCAGATTTCACCAACTAAAAAAAATAAAATATATCAATAGATAAGTGGTTAGTAGAAAAAACTATGAGACGGTAACAATATAAAGTACAATAACTCTATATGAAAATTACTGTCTTAACTTAATTTTTTAGTTAAAACTAAAGGTGATTGAATGTTTGATAGAATTAGAGAAGACATACAAATGGTATTCTCAAGGGATCCTGCTGCAAGAAGCACGGCAGAAGTGATTTTATTCTCTCCAGGACTTCATGCAATATGGTTTCATAGACTAGGTAACTGGTTTTGGACACGCAATCACTTATTTTGGGGACGTTTCATATCCACACTCAACAGATTTTTAACAGGTGTAGAAATACATCCCGGAGCAACAATTGGTAGAAGAGTGCTTATCGACCATGGTATGGGAGTGGTTATCGGTGAAACAGCAGAAGTAGGCGAAGATGTGTTAATATATCAGGGAGTTGTCCTTGGTGGAACCAGTCTTGAAAAGAAAAAAAGACACCCAACAGTGGGAAACGGTGTAGTGATTGGATCCGGAGCAAAAATTATAGGAAACATTAAAATTGGGGACTGCTGCAAAATAGGAGCAGGTTCCGTTGTACTTAAACCAACACCTCCTGGAGCAACAGTTGTGGGCATACCTGGAAGGGTTGTACAAGAATCACGGAAATGTGCCATTGACCTTGACCATGGCCAGCTACCAGACCCTGTTGCAGAAGTTATACAACTGATACTTCAAAGACAGGACGAACTCGAAGCTGAAATCAAACAACTAGGTATCAGTACAGATATTGTTAAAATTAACGGTTTTTTAACCAAAAAATCAGAGATAGAAGAAATATTTTCAGAAGGGGCCGGAATATAGGCTGCTTCTACAAAAATTTTTATCATCACACTTATAAATACTCATTTTTTTTATAGTAAATCATAACAGTTATGTCAATTGTTATATATTTGAACAGACTTAACTTATAACACTAAATCATAAAAAAATTTTTCAAAGTAGTCACAATTTAACTAAAATAAATTGGACACACAAAAACGATTGAAACCCTAAATAAATATTAGAATATCAATTGTAAAAAATTTGAAGATCATTGTAGTATAACACTAGATTAAAATTTAGGAAAATTAAAGAGAAGTGATTAATATGAGACCTCCATGTGAAATTGTAGTATGGTACGTTATTCCAAGTATCAGATCAGAACTTGCAAAGGAACTCTTAAACCTTGGTATGAAACAAAAGGAAATTTCAGAATTACTTGATATTACACAACCTGCTGTGTCACAGTACATAAGTGATAAAAGGGGTCATGGAATCAAGTTTAATGACGAAGTTCAGGAACTTATCAAAGAGTTTGCATTGGATCTGAAGGAAGGAAAACTAAACCAGAGCGGAATTATATCAAGAATATGTGATTTGTGTAGACGCATTAAAACAGAAGATGTGGTTTGCCAACTACACAAAGAGAAGGACAACATACCAGTCAACTGTAATGCATGTATGGGTTCACAAGCAGACCATGAATGTCATTGAACCCCTACATTTCATTAACATTACAAATAACAAATTCTTAGATATGAACTGTTTTTAATTTAAGTAAACTGTTAAATTTAATATTCAACAAACCATAATAATTATTCTAATTGAGAACATATTCTCAAATTTTTCTCAACTGGGATATATTAGATTGGTTTACAAATTCATTATAAATATTTTTTTAAGTGATAGTCATGTGTGCAATTGCAGGTATACTCTCCATAAATGGTAAACAAGCCTTGGGTGAAGATCTGATTTGTATGCTTAAAACCATGGAACACCGGGGTCCTGATGGATCCAGAATATGTTTGGATGGTAAGCTCGTAACTGGTGATCTTGAAACTACGGATCTTCCATTTGCAAATATTGGTCTTGGACACAACCTACTTTCAATAGTTGGAACTGAAGTTTCACAACCCCTTGTTAAACATGGTTTAGTATTGGTTGCAAATGCAGAGATCTACAATTACAGAGAACTGAAAAACTTCTATGATGAGTGTTACTTCACAGATTCAGATTGTGAAGTGATCCTGACCCTTGTAAATAAGTACTACAAAAATTCACTTGTAGATGCAGTGAACACCACCATTAAAGAACTTGATGGAGATTATGCCTTCGCAATTTCCAATGGTAAAGAACTCGTGGTTGTAAGGGATGAACTGGGTGTTAAACCTGTTTACTATGCTACAGATCACAAAAGAGATCTATTTGCCTTTGCATCTGAGAGAAAGGCCCTGTGGAAACTTGGAATAAAAGACGTGAATGTGTTAAAACCTGGTGAGATGATTTTAAACAACAAAACCATTTCAAAACCACAGACAAAAAAGAAAACAATGCCAATTCCTAATGTTCGAGATGGAAATGAAAGTTTCCCTCAGTACGGCTCAAATTACTACAAAAATTTGCTTAAAAAAGTCCTAATAGACTCTGTGAAAAAACGGGTGGTAGGGCTTGATCGAGTAGGAATTATTTTTTCAGGTGGTTTAGACAGCAGCATACTTGCAAAACTATCTAAGGATCTCGAAGTTGAAACGTTTCTCTACACTGTTGGCACTGAGAACTCTTCGGACATGAAGTACGCAAAACAAGTTGCCAACTCCTTAGATCTTCCTTTAAAATCTAAAATTGTTGCATTGGACGATATTAAACATTACACTGGTCTCGTGTTAAATGCCATTGAAGAGTACAATGTAATGAAGATAGGTGTTGGAATGCCCTCGTACATTGCATCAGAACTTGCGAGTCAAGATGGAATCCGGGTAATGCTGTCTGGCCAAGGAGCAGATGAAATATTCGCAGGCTATCAAAGATACACCCAGTTTTACCAGGAGTATGGTGAGAAAACAACAGAATATCTTGAAGCTGATGTTTCAAACTTGTATCATGTGAATCTCCAAAGGGACGATGCTGTGACCATGGCAAACAGTGTGGAGCTTAGGGTTCCCTACCTTGACAGTAAGGTTGTAAATGTGGGATTAAACATTCCAATGAAGTACAAACTTGGCCACGACCCTGATGATCTTAGAAAATGCATACTCCGGAGATTGGCATTGGATCTTGAAGTACCAATGGAAGCAGTGTTAAGACCTAAAAAAGCGGCACAGTACGGTTCTGGTATTCACAGGCTTCTAGTTAAAAAGGTCTTGAAGGATGGAAGCTACAAGGCACAATTTGAGTCTTAATGAAAAATAATTTAGGATTCACATGGAAATAATTATGTTCTACAAAATTTATATTAATATAAAACAATAAGATTTAGCTAATGGATTATTTGAAATAAAATCTTATAGAAATTTATGATACGAAGTAAGGTGATGTAGTTGAAGATAGAAAAGGAAGCAGAACAGATATTAGAAAAATTTTCAGAAGCTCTCAAGGACATCCCAGATCTTGAGGAAACCCATTACATGGTGGACAATGTCAACCTTACTAGAGATGATATTGCAGAAGCTAAGGATCCAGAAAGGATCATGCGAAATGCACACACAGATGAAGATGGGAACATCATAGCCGAAAAAGGAAAATGGGTAAAATGAGATTAAATCTTGTTTTAGAACTTTTAGATGTTCCAGGACAGTTGATAGATGCACTGGAACCAATAGGAAAACTCGGAGCAAACATTGTTACCGTGATTCACCAGAGAGATGTTAAAACTGAACGTGGCACAATTCCAGTTCACTTAACACTTGAGGGTGATGAAGAAACACTTAAACGGGTTTTAAAGACCATTGAATCCAATGATATTCAGATCATCGAAGTTGATGGTGTGGTTAAAAAGGAAACCATCACAACCATACTCATTGGAAATATCGTGGATCACGACCTCAAGGAAACTGTTCGTGAGTTGAATTCCATAGATGGAGTTAGAGTGGCTGATCTGAACCTGAAAATGTCGGACAACCCTGAAAATTCAGCTTCAAGAATCGTGATTGAAACTGATTACGGAAGAAAAGCTGAATTAATGCAAAATATTAAGGATTTCGGTAAATCTAAAGGATTTTTAGTCATCAATGAAGTATAATGTAAAGGATTTATTGGAAAGTTGTTTTATTCGATTCTAATATAACTTATATGGACACTAAAGACCTGCTTATTTGGAGGATATTTTAATGAAGTTGTGTATACTTGGTTTTGGAGCAGTGGGGATGGGAGTTGTAAAAGTACTCTCAATGAAAAATGATATGTTAATAGATAAATATGGTCTTGATATAAGTGTTGTTGCTGTTACAGACAGATCAGGAGCAGCAGTAAACCCTGAAGGTTTAGACCTACAGCTCTTGATAGAAACCAAAGAAAACACCAATAAAATTTCAGACTATCCTGAATATGGAGTTCCTGGTTTAGACAGTGCAGAAGTTGTTGAAACTGTTGAATTTGATTGTTTAGTTGAGGTCACACCAACCAACATTGATCATGGAGAACCAGCAAACACCCATATGATGGAAACCCTGAAAAAAGGTAGGGATGTTGTAACTTCAAACAAAGGCCCATTGTCCTTGTACTTCAGTGAACTAGTTGAAACCGCCAATTCAAATAATGCTGAGTTTAAATATGAAGCATCTGTGGGTGGTGCTATGCCTATTATAAATTTTGCACATAACAACCTTGCAGGAAACAATATAAGTTCCGTACTTGGAATACTAAATGGAACTACCAATTACATACTCTCAAGAATGGCTAATGAAGGTTCTTCTTATGAACAAACCCTTAAAGAAGCTCAGGAATTAGGTATTGCTGAAACTGATCCTACCCAGGATGTTGAGGGAATCGATGCAGCTGCCAAAATAGTTATCCTTGCAAATTCAGTTTTAAACAGGAATGTGACCATTAAGGATGTTCATATGGAGGGTATAACTAATATTACCCCGGAATCAATCGAACTTGCAAAAAAAGAGGGATTTTTAATCAAATTAATAGGTGAAGCCTCAAACAACAACTTAGAGGTTGCTCCAAGGCTTGTGAAGGAAGGTTCACCATTTGCTGTTGATGGTACACTAAACGTTGCCACTGTTATGACCGACCTTGCAGATGATGTGACAGTTGTGGGTAAAGGTGCAGGTTCCATTGAAACTGCTTCAGCCATACTTAGCGACATAATCTGTGTAAAGAAATCAAGAAATCAAGATTAAAAACTTCTACCCCCCCCCATCTTTTTTTTGTTAAAAATTTTTTTTGTAACATCGTTACAATGAATACTTTATTAAAATAGAAGTTTTAGAAATAAAAGTTGTTTAATAAATTGTTTGCTTATACTCGAAATTTTACATGGAAATTCTTGTTGTATGGTTTTTAGAATCTTTTGATTAAAGAAGGAAGGAAAAATTATGAAGTACATCGTTGTTATAGGGGATGGAATGGCAGATTATCCCCTTAAAGAATTAGGGGGAAAAACACCCCTCCAAGGAGCTAACACGCCAAATATGGATAAAATAGCCTTAAATGGAGTTAGTGGATTGTTAAAAACTGTTCCCGATAATATGACACCGGGATCAGATGTTGCAAATCTATCAATATTTGGTTACAACCCTGAAAAGTACTACACAGGCCGTGGTCCAATAGAAGCAGCTAGTATAGGTGCCAAAATGGATGAACAGGATGTGGCATTCAGATGCAATTTGATCACCGAAAAATCTGGCTTACTTTCTGATTTTAATGCGGATCATATTAGCACGGTAGAAGCCTCTGAAATAATAGAAACCCTCAACACCAAATTTCATGATGTTGGAAAATTTTACTTAGGAACCAGCTACAGACATCTTTTTGTAACAAAAAAGCCTAACTCTGCTAATTTAATATCAACACCACCCCACGATGTTGTTAACGAACCAATAAACAACAATTTATTAAAACCTTCAACAGATGCCTCTGCCATCGAACTAAACAATGTGATGGAAGAGTCTAAAAAGATTTTAGAAAATCATCCTGTGAATCAAAAACGGATGGAAGAAGGGAAAAACCCGGCAAATATGATATGGTTGTGGGGACAGGGAGTTAAACCAGCACTTCCAAATTTTAAAGACAAGTACGGAGTTAAGGCTGCAACCATCACAGGAGTTGATCTCATAAAGGGACTGGGTGTTTACATGGGATTAACCAACATAGAAGTTCCAGGTGCTACAGGTTACTTCGACACAGATTATTGTGCAAAGGCTAAAAATACTGTTGATGCCCTTGAAGATCATGATATGGTATTTGTTCATGTCGAAGCACCTGATGAAGCAGGCCATGCAGGAGATCTAGAAGAAAAGATAAAGGCAATTGAAAGGATCGACGACAGGATCATTGGAAAACTTCTAGATGAACTTCCAAGTTTTAAGGAATATTCCATCGCTGTATTACCTGACCATCCAACACCCATATCAATCAGAACACATACAAGGGACCCCGTACCATTCTCTATGTTTTCATCCAACGGAGAATCCGACACAGTCAACCAGTACGATGAAGAATCAGTTAAAAATGGAGTTATGGGAATTTCATGGGGCTATGAATTCATTGAAAAGTTTTTAAACGGCTCAAAACCAGATTAACTTCTTTTAATATTTATTTTGCATTCAATATTTTTTTTAAATCTAGGACATTTGATTTGTGGAAAGTGATTTGATAGAAGTTAATATCCATTTACAATTAGTTATTATTGATTGTTTGGTTAAAAACATGATCCATTGTAATATTGTTCGAATTTAACATAAATTATCCAAATATATTTAATTTAAAACCGCTAATATTATAAACAATGATTGATTTATAATTAAACTTATTATACAATAGATTTACAAGTACAACAAACCTTTGAATCGTCATATACCTAAGGAGGTATCTAGATTTTTGATATTCATCCATCAGTAATAGCAGGAAGATTAACTATATTTGGATTGAAATTATTCGGTATGAAGGGAACAGCATTACCAGGTAAAGTTGCCATGAAGCTGGATCCAGATATTCTTAAATTAATTGATTCACGTTGTAAAAAGAAATTGATTATTACAGGTACCAACGGTAAAACAACAACTAACAATCTTATAAATCATATACTTGGAGAAAATTATCCTAATTCATTATCAAATTTAATGGGTGCAAATATGCCCCAAGGAATTGCAAGTGCATTTTTAAACAATTTAAAGGAAGAATATGATTGGGGCATTTTTGAAGTGGATGAGGGTTCGTTTGAAGAGATTGTGAAACACATCAAACCAGACTACGTACTAATCACTAATTTTTTCAGGGATCAACTGGATAGATTTGGTGAAATAGAAAACACGGCCAAAATGGTTTATGATGCCATTAAACCCCTTGATACAACTTTAATATTGAATGCAGACGATCCATTGGTTGTGAAATTTAAAGATCTTAACAAACCATCCATCTACTACGGAGTTCAGAAAACCCACTTCAGCTCTCTGAATCAAAGTGTTGTAGAATCTAGATTTTGTCCAGAATGTAATGAAGGTTTGGAATATGAATATTACAACTATGGTCAGCTTGGAAAGTATCAATGCGATAATTGTGGATTTAAAAATCCAGATTACCAGTACAAAATATCATCTATAGAATACATTAACAACAGCTACGAGTTTGAAATTGTAAACTCCCAAGGGGATAGTAGCACCATAAATTTTGGCTACGATGGAATTTACAACGCATACAACTGCTGTGCTGCTGTAGCCTTTGCAAGGGAAACTGGACTTGAAATGGATACCATTAAATCCAGAATTGGAAATTTCGATTACAAACTGGGTAGGATGGAAAATTTCTCACATAAATCTAAAATCATAAAGATCGTGCTGGTTAAAAATCCTATAGGTTTAACAGAGGTTTTAAACAGCATTACCAACGATGAAAGAAAAAAGTCTTTGCTTTTCATACTAAACGACAACCCCGCTGATGGTACAGATGTATCATGGATATGGGATGCAGATGTTGAAACTGTGCAAAATATAAAAAATCTCGAAAACATATTTTTTTCGGGTACAAGAGCAGATGATATGGCATTGAGATTAAAATACTCAGGATTAACTGTTAAACCTGAATTGATTAATACTAACATTGAAGATTCGATAAATGATGCCGTAAACAGCGCAGTTGAAATAGTTTACATTTTACCTACCTACACTGCAGTTTACAACACCCGAGAAATTGTTATAAATCTTATTAACAGTAACAACCCTAAAATTCAAAGATTTAGGGAAGTTTTAAGATCAAAACTTGGAGCCTAGGACGTGATCAATTATGGAACTAACTATTTGTCACATGTATCCAGATCTTTTAAACTTGTATGGAGATATTGGAAATATCATAAATCTCAAAAAACGCTGCGAATGGCGAGGTATCAAAGTTAACATCGTGAATTTCACAGTTGACTCCGATATTGATTTGGGTGAAACAGATGTCTTCTTCATGGGAGGAGGATCTGACAGGGGTCAATCAATTGTTTATTCAGATTTAACACAGTATCAAAAAATACTCACAAATGCCATTGAAGATAGAGCAGTGTTTCTGGCTATTTGTGGAGGTTACCAGCTTTTAGGTGAAAGTTATATTGATGCCGTTGGAAATAGAATCCCTGGATTGGGTGTTTTAGATTACACAACAGAGAGTGAAGATGGCAGGTTGATTGGCAACGTTGTGTTGAAAAATCATTTGGGGCTTAAACCTGAAACGTTGGTGGGCTTTGAAAATCATGGTGGAAGAACTTACCATGATTATGATACACTTGGAACCATATTAACTGGAAACGGTAACAATGGAAAGGATAATTTGGAAGGGATGGTATACAAAAATTGCATTGGAACCTATTTACATGGCCCTGTACTCCCAAAAAATCCTCATTTAACTGATCATATCATCTTAACAGCCCTCAAACAGAAGTATGACATTAACAAACTGGAACAGATCGATGATAAACTCGAGTACAAAGCTCACAACAATGTACTGGACCGTTATGGTATCTATTAAAAAGTTACGAATCATAAAATGATGCAGCTATCCATAGGGAGTATGAAAATCTTACTATTTTTTTATATTTTGCAGTATCATAGTAATTGAGCTGTTAAGTTGTGTGAATTTAGTTTTTTACCGGGTTTCTTTAAAAAATTTGGGGTGGATTGTTCAGGAGAAAATCGAAAAATCTGTATATTCATATTTGTGTTTCATTTTAACTTTCATTGATGATATTAAAACAGATAAATATAACCTCAGTCAAATTATTTATTAATAGTTGTATTGACTAAATTATTTTTAAAATAAGAAAAAATAATTATTAATGAATTTTTATAAAGTTAGTATGGTGCTAAATTTTTTGTAAGTACCCAGGATAATAATTTTAGGCTAATAATAAATTAGGCTTTACTAATAATGAATATCGATTGTAAAAGTAATTTAAGGAGATGGTAGATCTGTCAAAGTATATTGTGGTTACAGGAGGAGTAGTTAGTTCTATTGGAAAAGGAATAACATCCGCTTCTATAGGGAGAATACTGAGATCGTATGGAGTCGATGTCACGGCAATAAAAATCGATCCCTACCTAAACTGGGATTCAGGTACGTTGAACCCTTATCAACATGGTGAAGTGTTTGTTACAGAAGATGGGATGGAAACCGACCTTGATCTTGGCCACTATGAGCGTTTCCTGGATGTCAACCTTTCAGGAGAATGTAACATAACCACAGGTAAGGTATATTCCGCAGTAATTAACAAGGAAAGAAAGGGGGATTACCTTGGCGCTTGTGTACAGATCATTCCACATATTACTGATGAAATAAAGTCCATGGTTAGAAAAATTGCCGATAAAACCCAGGCTGAAGTGGTTATGGTAGAAGTTGGAGGAACAGTTGGAGATATTGAAAGTCAACCATTCCTCGAGGCTTTGAGACAGCTGCGTAATGAAGAGGGTCATGACAACGTGATGTTTGTTCATGTAACCTACGTACCTTATCTCAGGGCTGCTGGTGAATTTAAAACCAAACCTACCCAACACAGTACCAAGGAACTGAGGAGTACTGGAATCACCCCGGACATGATCATCTGCAGATCAGAACTACCAATCGACACCCACCTGAAAGAAAAAATTGCACACTTCTGTGATGTTGATAAAAATGCAGTTATTAACGCTCCAGATGTTCGTTCAATCTATGAAATTCCACTGATATTAAACAGTGAAAATGTTGGGGACTACGTTGTTGACAGGATGAAAATTGAAACCAGAAAACCTGATCTCTATGATTGGAGTAGGATTGTAGAGTCTCTGAAGCTCGATGAGAAAAGGGTGAGTGTTGGAATCATAGGCAAGTATGTGGAACTTGAAGATGCTTACATAAGTATCAGAGAATCATTAAAACATGCTGCAGCTGAGGTTGGAGTTAAAGTAGATATTGAATATTTAAGGGCGGAAGACAGTGTAAATAAATCCAAACTTGAGCAATTTGATTCACTTCTCATTCCAGGCGGTTTTGGTGAGAGGGGAATATCAGGAAAGCTCGATGCTGTCAGGTACTCCATCGAAAAACAGGTCCCAATATTTGGAATTTGTTTAGGTATGCAGTGCATGGTCATTGAATATGCTAGAATGAATGGTTTTGAAGGTGCAAACAGCACAGAGTTTGATGAAAATGCCAAACACCCAGTTATTGATATAATGCTGGAACAGAAGAAGATCAAAAATATGGGTGGAACAATGAGGCTTGGATCCTATCCATGCAAACTCGAAACTGGAACATTGGCCCATGCATCCTACAAGGAAGACATGGTGAGTGAACGTCATAGGCACAGGTTCGAATTTAACAATGATTATCGTGAAATTTTAGAGGAGAAAGGTCTGACAATTTCAGGTGCTTCCCCCGATAATTTCCTGGTTGAAATTGTTGAACTGAAAAATCATCCATGGTTTTTAGGTTGTCAGTTCCATCCAGAATTTAAATCCAGACCAAACAAAGCTCATCCAATATTTAGATCATTTATTGAAGCAGCAGTGGAGAATAAAAAGAGTAAATCTTCAACTTGAAAAATTCCCATTCTCATTTAATCCAAATATTTTATTATTATTTTTTAATGAAATTCAAATGGGAAATCTGCTTTTTGCTTCAATTAGGTGAAACATACATCACCAGTATTTTTTTTAAGAATCTCTTATTACAACTAGTTTTTAAAGTTATTATCTTGGAAGTCAATCCCATTAAAATCTGTGTTTTTTACTATATTTAGTTCATTTAACGTTGCGGGTTTAAGATTTGAGCTTTTAATCTGGAATTTGAAATAGTATGCAGGAGTTATATTTAAATGTGTAGGTCATAAATAATTTATGTTGAAGATTCTTAAAAAAAACAGTAGCATGAACATTTACATAAATCCTAGAGAATGATAATTATGTTTGTAAATATACCTCTCATAACAATAATTATTGCAGTTGTTGCATGCATATATGCAAGTTACTCAGACCTTAAATTTGGACTAATTAAAAACAAGTTAACTTTTCCCCTTATAGCCATAGGAATTATTTTAAACGGAATATACGTTTTAATCACCAACGACATTTTTCTATTTTTAGAGGGCTGTTTTGTGACTGGTTTGGTTTTTATAGTTGGTTACGTGTTCTGGAAGATGGGTGCATGGGCAGGTGGAGATGTTAAACTTTTCACAGCTGTTGCAGCCTTAATTCCATTTTATGCAACATCATATTACCCTACAATTGTAACTTACCAGATATTGGGTTGGCAATTTCCTCTTCTTTCACTCTATCAATTCCCATTTACTGTTATAATAAACAGCATACTTTCAATGCTGCCTTTCCTACTAGTATTTGTTTTCTACATTGCCTTAAAAAATAAACCCCACTTAATTAGTGAACTTTTCTCACCCCTTAAAGATTATGAGAAAAATTTGGTTCTGACACTGGTAATTTCTTCTTCTGTAACAATTGCCTATTACATTACTTTTGAATTGAAGTTTCAAATAATCATCTTAACTCTGATACTCATTTACCTGTTATCAGCCGTTATTTCAAAAATTCCCAACAAGATCAAAGCAGTTCTAGTATCTATTGTCACAGTTTATGCTCTCATAAACAACTGGGAAATTACTATTACGGGTATAGTATTCCTATTCATCTCAATAAATGTCATAGAAATAATTAAAAAGCTCTTAACCAGTGTGAGTAAACAGGCCCTAGAGGAAGATTATAAAATAGATGAGCTTAAAGAGGGAATGATTCCTGCCTACAACCTCTACGAAAATGATGATGAAATTTATGAAGATAAAAGCACATTCTTTGGAAGGTTAAAACAGGGAATCTCAAGTGGCGATGTTTCCAAGTTAAATGGGCCCCAAGATAAATTAATTATCAGCACAATGGCAGCTGGACTTAACACTGAGAACATAGAATATTTGAAGGAACTACGAGACAAAAAAAAGATGAAAGACAACTTAAAAGTAAAACGAGGTGTACCATTTGCCCCTTCAATTTTAATAGGTCTTTTAATATCACTGTTTATAGGGGATATAGCATTTATTGTCGAGAAAATCTTGATGGCCATTGTCTACTAAAGAAATAGCATAAGAAAATGTAGATATTCTTTCTCCATATATTTTTGAGTTAGACTGGATGCTTCAAATATGTGTTAAAGATATTTTTTTTAATCTTGAAATTAATTAAATCTTGAAAAATTTAAAATGAGTAAAGGCTCAATAATTTCTTGAATTCATTTGCATCCATTATTGAAACATTTAGATTATCCTTTACAAGGAAACTTCAATTTCTTGTTCGGATCATTCCTATTTTTTAATTGATTCCAGATCTTGCTTCACAATTTTTGATCTAACCCTATTATTTTAGTTCTGATGCTATGTACCACGAGCTACATCAGTGATAACTTTAAGTGTGAAAAAATATACAAATATAGTCATGTTTAGTATGGATGAAACTGGGCAGGCATCTGTCGAATACGTGCTGTTATCATTGGTATTTCTTATAATCTTGGGTTCAGTAACCATACCTATGATTAGTAAATCTATAGATAGTAGTATGGATGTTTCAGATACTTCTAATGTAAATTCTGCTGTAAACAGTATCGCAAATGCTGTTGGAGTTGTTTATGCTAATGGTCCTGGTGCAAAGCGAACAATCAACGTTTACTTCCCAGTTGCAGGTACTTTAAGTTGGAGTAACAATGCTATTGGCATGCCTGTAACCCTTACCAATGGAACTGCGAAAAATATAAACGCAGCTGTACCATTTACAGTTGTATTTAA
Source organism: Methanobacterium lacus (assembly GCF_000191585.1). Taxonomy (NCBI): domain Archaea; kingdom Methanobacteriati; phylum Methanobacteriota; class Methanobacteria; order Methanobacteriales; family Methanobacteriaceae; genus Methanobacterium; species Methanobacterium lacus. Next base: position 1,169,957 of record NC_015216.1, on the reverse strand, counting down.
GCCTAGCGGTAATGTTGCTCAAAAAACTAATTACAATGCAACAGTTGAATGGGCAGTTGGTGGTGCAAGCATAAATGTTACTTTAACACCAACCTAAACCAGAACTTGTCAACCAACATTCAGTCATTAATTATATTAGTAAGGTCGTAACATAGGGGATTCAATGAACATCTTTAGTATAATAGGTCATTATGTAATTAAATTATTTTCACTCATTGGGACGGTTATTATGACCATTCCAAAAATTCCTAGATTAATCAGGAATTTTGATTCCAGCGAAATAAAACAACATCTTGACTCAGAAAATATCAAGGAAAACATATCCAAGATACGTGAAGAAACTGCTATAGACGAAAGAATCTCTAAGATACGAGAGGAAACTGCTATAGACGAAAGAATCTCCAAAATTAGGGGTTCTGAAACCTTTAAACACTATGAAAGTAGTGATGATGATTCTGGATTCATCATGATAGGTGGTGCTTTTTCAGCTGAGGAAAAGGAAAGAACTGTGCTGATACTCCAAATACTTTCTGCATTGTTTATTGTACTGTCTATACTGAGTATCTTCAACTTCATATCTGCCATTATTTACATACCCCTAGGTATTGTTGTAGTGGGATACATTGTATATCTGATTTATAATAAGATTAAACTCATGTACAAATCTGATTTTAATGCTTATCGAGACTTTTTTTTGATGTACATTGCAGTTGGTGTGATACTCTACGTTATCAACTTCAACACCAACCTGGTCATGTCATTTTCCTTTGAAGTTTTACCCTCATTAACCGTGTTAATATTTGCTTTAGTAGCTGTAATCGCAGTATTTTTAATATTCCGTGTAAGGTACTACAGGAATTTTACCTATGGAACTGTTTTAGATAGTGGTAAAAATACAGCTCATGTGAAGGTGGACTACGATATAAGATCAAATGTAAAGCCAGATATTTACATCGTTGAAAATCATATTGGTGCAGTTGAAGGTGAACAAGTTAAATTACAACTTGAAGAAAAACTCATGAGTATGAGTGGTAACAGACCTGTTAACATTATTGAAACAGCTAACAGGATTTAAACTGCCCATAATAATTTTATTTTTATTTTTTTATTTCTTGAAATTGTTATTCTGTATTAAAAACCTCCTCAGTGATAAATCAGTTATATTCTCTTTAAATATATTAATCTATAAAATATTCATTTTTTAGTTTAATTTTGCGTATTTATTTTATTAAATGTACAAATATGTGAATTATAATACTACTATGATCAGTATATTGCAAAAACTTATATAGTTTAACTTTTCCATTATAAATATAAGACATTATCTAAGTTATCTTGGAGAAAAAAATGTTGGTAAAAAAAAGTATAATATTAATATTGATTGTTTTAACCTTTTTATCACCGGTTTTAGCAATAAACATTGATTTAGAAAGTACAAACCAAGATTATCAAACAATGAGAAATTACAAAAACATACCTGATAATAATTTAAACAATGCCAAAAAATATTCCCTGATAAAACATAATACTAAACGTGCTAATATTCATCAAGCCAAAACCTTAAAAACTATTGACATGGATTGTAATTCTGTTCACACATCTAAATTCGATATTGATGCAACCGATAAAAAAAGATTTGAAGATTTTAATACTGGCCAAACCTGAGTGCGGAAAGATTAAAATTAACTCAGATGGAACCTTTACCTACCTTCCTTACATTGATTACTTAGGAATGGATAGTTTCTGTTACGTTACAACAACAAACGAAGGACCTAGGATCAACAAAATAAAATTCAATATCCAAATCAATGATTAAAAATTCAAACCCTTAAAATAATTTAGGCTACCAAAATATAATCATTGATAATTTCTTTTTTAAATAAACAGAGATATAAAAAATGTGTAATCAATTTTGAATCAACATTCTTTACGATTGTAATTGTTTAAGCTTTTAATTTACCTAACTAAACATTTCTTAACATTAATTATTTTGGCATACTCATGAATATATACAATGAAATTCTAACAAATAAATTGTATGATACATAAGGATCATCCTAGATACGAATCTTTAAGGCTTAGAGCGAAAATTGTGGATGCATATAAGAATGGAATACTCGCAGACTCTGGAATGATAGCCCATGGACGAGGCGAAGCATTTGATTATTTGTTAGGAGAACAATCAACTGAAAATGCTAAGCTTGCAGTAGAAGCTGCAGCAGCAGCACTTCTTCTAGCTGAACATCCCATAATTTCAGTTAATGGTAACACTGCTGCACTCGTGCCGGATAAAATTGTTGAACTGTCAAATGAACTAGATATTCCAATTGAAATAAATCTGTTTTATCGAACCTCAGATAGAGTTTTGAAAATAGAAAAATTATTACGGGATCATGGTGCTAAAACTGTTTTAGGAACAGATCATGAGAAAAAAGCTTTGATTAAGGGGCTTGAAGGTCCGAGATCATCTTCGAGTGCCGAAGGTATTTACAAAGCAGATGTTGTTCTAGTTCCACTTGAAGATGGTGATCGTGCTGAAGCCCTTGTTAAAAATGGAAAACTCCTCATTACAATCGACCTAAATCCTCTTTCAAGGACTGCTAAAACATCATCCATAACAATTGTAGATAATATAGTGAGGGCAATACCTAACTTAATTGATACAGTTATTAACTTAAGTCAAACAGATAAAGTTACCCTACATCAAATTATCAGTAACTTTGATAATAAAGAAAATATTCAAAGTTCTCTCAAAAAAATTTCTAAAAAATACACCGGTGAAGACCTATGAAAGTGATTGGAGTTACAGGTCTGCCAGGATCCGGAAAAAGTGTAGTTTCAAGGGTTGCAAAACAATTGGGTGTTCATGTTATTCGAATGGGAGATGTGATAAGGGAAGAGGCTAAAAATCGGAACAAAACAACCGGTGAAGTGGCTGTAGAACTTAGAAGAGAATTCGGAGAATTTGTAATTGCTGACAGATGTGTTTCTAAGATTTTAAACTACAACCAAAAACCCAACACACCCAATCAAAGGAAAAATCCGGTTAAAGTAAATAAACCAACTATTTTCATGATAGAAGGAATTAGAAGTGATTATGAGGTTGAAATTTTCAAGAAAAAATTCAAAGACTTTAAAATAATAGCAGTGCATTCAACGCCTCAAACACGTTTTAAAAGATTAAAAAAAAGAATGAGACCAGATGATTCCAGAGAAGAATCTGAATTTAAATTAAGAGATAAAAGAGAATTAGACTTTGGAATAGGAAATGTCATAGCAACTGCGGATTACATGGTTGTAAATGAAGGCCCTTTAAAAAAAATTAAAGGCATTGTAAGGAGCATACTTGAAAATGAATTGCAAAGTAACGGTAAGGGCAAAGGTAAATCCAACAGAAGAACTAGACAAAGTAATTAGAGCTATATCCAATATTTTTGATTATGAAGAGCTCGAAATTGGTGATGGTTACGTAGAAGTAACAGGCGATGAAAATAGTGTGTTGAAACTTAAAGAAGAGCTTAAAAACAGAAAAATTAGGGACACCGCCAATAAAATGCTCTTTAAAGGAATTGAAAACAATAAGATCAGTTTTTCTCTGGGTAAACAAGCTGCACTTGTATCTGTTCCTAACTTCGTTGATTCAAAGATGTCTGCACTGGGCGAACTAGATGTTGAAATTGAAACTGATAATCCTGAGGTTTTTATTGCTTGGATTACACATAAAGAGGAAGATGAAGAGTAATTAGATCGACTATTTTATTTTACATAATTCTTATTTTATTCAAATATTTTCCTTGAATCATCCAGTTCCAAAAACTATAAATATTTGATACTCACAATTTATATTACTGACTCATGAGTCATCATAATGATTATAAATTCATTAAAGTTTTAGGGGAATGATCGTGTCACTTGCAAAATGGAAAGAAAGAGAGAAAGTAGAGCGTCAAAATGATATTATAAATGCAACTCGAAAATTGATAGGCCATAAAGATTTTGATGAAATTTCAATGGATGAAATAGCCAAAGAAATTGGTTTAGGTAAGAGTACACTTTACCTGTACTTCAAAAACAAAGAATCCCTTTACTTTGCCGTTGTTCTTAAAGGCATTAAGATTTGGGAAGAAATGGTAAAAAATGGAGTGAACCATAGTGATAATGGCTTAGAAATGTTAATATCTTATAAAAATGCCAATAAAGAATTTTCTAATCAATATCCTGAATATTTCAGTCTACTCTACTCCCCCACATCCATCAAAAAACAGTTCAACATGGAAAAGATGGAGAACAGCCAGGAATTTCAAGAAGTCAGAAAAGTATTCAAAGAGATATTGACAGTGGGAATAGATGCAATTCAGAAGGCATCTGAAGAAGGTACAATCAGAAAAGAAGTAGATCCTGTAGAGGCAATTATTTTACTGTCAATAATCTATAACGGCAGAGTGAATATGGGGGATTGGAGTAAAGAACTACTAAACAGTAGAGGTATTGATGATGAGAAGTTTAACAGCGATATTGGAGACTTCTTTTTAAAGATGTTAACAAAATAGATTGAACTCGATTGAGTTGGCTAATTATTCGTAAAAGATGATTTCAAGCCAGTTTTTTAGTGAATTGAATGTTAGAGGTGTTAAATATGGATTGTGTTGAAATGAGAAATGAATTAAAGGAACTTTTAAAATTGGATAATGAAATTGTAGCCATTAGCTGGTCAGTTAATGAGCCTAAAAATGTTGAAAAAGAAACAGAAAAATCACGTTTTTGTTCAAAACTTGAAAAGGCCATGAATGGACAAATGTTCTATTCAACCTTGGAGGAAGAGGAATGTATGGGTGGTGCTAGATACTCTGGGCTTAAAAATATGGCAGACTATCCTGCAAATGTACAAAGTGGTGCTTTCATGGTTCCAAAGGGTTTGTACAAAAATATCCCTGCAGTTCAACGTTCAAGAGAAACTGAGAGTTATATTAACCCTGGAATTTTCAAGGCGATTATATTTGCTCCTTTAAAGCATGTTACATGGGAGCCTGATGTGATATTTATGGTGTGTAATGCAAAACAGGGGATGGAAATACTCCATGCTAATGCTTATGATTCTGGAGAACATGGAAAAGGTGCAGACGCAGCCCCTATTTGCAGTTCAATGGCAGCTAATCCTTACATGTCAGGAAAAGTAACCTATGGTTTTGGAGACGTTGCTTCAAGAAACAATATGAACATCAAACCTGAAGAAATAATGATAAGTATTCCAGGTAGCGATATTTCTAGAATCGTTTCTAACTTAGTTGAAATGAAAACCAAGATGTTCTTCAAAGATTAACAGTAAAAAAAGAGTTAAAATAACCATTTTTTTAGATTTAAATGGATAATTTAGTGCAAATCACACCTCTTAGCGGATGCTCTAAATGGATGAACAAATTTGTTAGATGGAGCGAATAGTTGTGAATAACAATTATGCAGAAAAATATCAGATAAACCGTATCATGGCAGGACTAATGGTTGGACTTCTTATTGCTGCCTTTGATTATTCAATCATGTCAACAGCCATGCCCAACATTATTAATAGTTTAAATGGAATAGAATTTTATGTTTGGCCATTTTCTGCTTATATGTTGACTTCAACCATATCCATTATTATTTTCGGTAAAATGTCCGATATTTATGGTAGAAAATCTATTCTAGTTGCAGGAATTATTATATTTATAATCACCTCAATTATGTGTGGTTTTTCAGAAAATATGATAAAACTCATCATTTTCAGAGGATTACAAGGTATTGGCGGTGGAATTTTAATTTCTTTACCTTTTGTAATGGTTGGTGAAATTTTCAGTCAAAATGAACGTGCTAAATATATGGGAATATTAGGTTCTGTGTTTGGAATAGCAGATGTTTTAGGACCAATTCTTGGAGGGGTTGTCACAGACACCCTTGGATGGAGGTACGTATTTTTTATTAATGTTCCACTGGGAATTATTGCTTTAATCTTGATTTACAATTCCATTCCAAACTTCATACATGACCATGTTAAAAAAGTGATTGATTATCGTGGGATAATTCTATTTACACTCGGATTAAGTTCGATGTTTCTGGGTTTAACATTTACTGGACAGGTAACAAAACATCCTCCAGCTTTAATAGTTGGACTCATGTTAATGTCCATATTAATGTTCATAACTTTTGTTTTAGTCGAAAATAATGCAGATGAACCTATTATTCCCCTTCATCTTTTTAAAAATTCTATATTTAATGTATCCTCCATTGAAAGTTTTTTAGCAAGTGCCATAATGTTCTCTGGAATTATTTATATTCCACTGTTTACACAAGGTGTTTTAGGTATGAATGCTGTGAATTCCGGGTTTATAATGATTCCCATGTTGTTGAGTCTTACAGTTAGTTCAGTTGTTACAGGACAAATTATTTCAAAAACTGGAAAATATAAAAGTTTGGTTATTATTGAATTTCTAATTACAATTTTAGGAGTTGCTCTACTGGCATCTATGGATGAATACATCCCATATTATATGTTAATACTCTATTCAACCATTTTAGGTATTGGTTCTGGAATGGCATATAACATATTCAACGTTGCGGTACAAAATACATTTTCCATAGCTGAAATAGGAATTGTAACAGCTTCAATGAGATTTTTCAGAAATATAGGTACAATAGTTTTTGTTCCTGTGTTTGGATTTATAATGAATTTCAGCTTAAACGCTTCAACAATAGGTTCAAATACAACACAAACACTCATAGTAGCTATTCAGAATATTTTCTATTTAACTTTAATATTAGCGTTATTAGGCCTTATTATATCTCTATTTCTTAAAGAAACCCATTTATGTGAATCTTCTTCTGATAAAACAGATGATGATTTGAAATATGATAAAACAATTTGATAAATTAGTTTAACTGCATATCCCAATCTTCAAGTAGATTAAAAAAATTCATTAAAAAAAATTCTAATTGGTTATTTATTTGTCTTCAAGTTCTGCCTTGGATATGACCATGTATCCACTGTCAGTTTCCCATACATTTGAAGTTTCTTGTATCTTTATTCTCTTATTGAAAATTGGACCGTCAAGTACAAGTGTTTCTGCTTCGCCCCCTTCAAATGCCATGTGCATTCCATACTTCCCATGAAGATCTACTATTTCTTTTAACAGTTCTTGATCTAGTTTACGTCCGAGCCAGTTTTCATCCAGTCCCTCTGCAGACACGCTGATGAGTATCACTTCAAATCCCAGTTCAATTATTGTTTCCATGTAATCTTCAGGATCCCAGTGCCATAAAGGGGCTTTAGATTCTAGTCCAATATCTTCACACAGACCATCAATCCTAGATTTTTGATATTGAGATGCTAGTGCTCCTGCAAAAACAGCGTCTACTCCCCTGGCCTTGAGATCTAAAAGCACCTTTTTTAGATCGTCCAGTTCTTTCTCTTTAATACCATGGGTTTTAGCCCGGAGTAGTGGAATGCCCATGGCTTCTGCTGAAAGTTCTGTGATATGAATATTCGGAACATGGAACATGTAGGACTCTGGATTATCAGATATCATTGAAACCAAATATTCAACATTGTAACCTTCTTCAATGGCTTTATAAACTGCCATTGTACTGTCTTTACCACCGGAATAAAGTACTGCTGCTTTCATAGTTATTTTACATCCCTAAACAATAGTTTAAATCTTTTTACTTTTTTCTATACTCTTTAATACGTTCCTTTAGTTGGTCTAAAACACGGGATATGCTGTCAATGAACAACCCAGCTAGGCCTACAAGAACTCCTAAAAATCCACAGAACAGTATTATATCGTTTTTGTTGGGAATAACGTTTTTAACTGCTTGCACACTGTTTTCTGTGGTGCCGTTTATGGATGTGATGATAATTTCTCCTTGAGGTAACTGGGACATCACTTGATTAAGTTTGGATGCTTCCACAACCAATGTAACATTCGCAACACTGTAACTTATTGTGGATCCGCTTACGTACATCATCCATGTTTCAAGGGAATTAACCACATCCATCGGATTGGTATCGTTTTTAACCTCTAATAGTATGGTTTTATTGTTAGGTATCTGTATAGAGGTTATGTTTTCGTTAACAGTTTTAATTCTGTTTAAATAGGTTGTTTGCCAGTCTTGTGACATTTCAGGCGTAGTAATTGTTATTCCATTACTTTGTACGCTCTTTACTCCGTCAATTTTTTTGGTGTTTTGAAGAAACGAAGTGATGTTCACATCTGTGGACACATTCAAATTTATGACATCTGTACTGGAACTGGTTGCATGAAACAGTGAATTGGCCATGTCTGGAACATCATCAATTATAGGCGATATGAAAAATGCCCCACCCACAGCTCCTACTGTAAATCCAACTAAAACAACAAATAATATGTTCTTTTTACCGATTAAAGGTGTTAATAGTGCTGTTGAAAATATAAAAACTAACATTAATATGAATAATCCAAGCATTAGAATTACAGTAACTGGGTCCATGTTCTATCCTCTGATCTTGATCCTAATAGATTATCTCAATCATCTTGTTAAAGTTATTCAAAAAAATTTTACACTGTTAGAATGTTCCCATTGGCTGCATTTACATACACAGTTTTAGATGCAGTACCATTACTCAGGGATAATATCCAAGCTGAGTATTGGGTTCCATTTACTGCTATGTTGGCCTGATTCGTTGATGAAATTGTATACCCTGGATTTGCATTTGTAGCGATTTGTTGTGCCTGTGCAGCTGTTATAGTGAAATTCCCGTTTAAACTGGAGTTTGTAGAGTTGTTATTTGAAGGACTTACAAAGGTTACAGGAGTCACAGAACCTGTTGATGTTACTTGAGGTTGTGTTATGTTGTCTGGAGTACCAGTATATGGTGCGAAATATGAGTAGAGAATTATGATTACAACTACCGCTCCCAAACCAATTAAAGCCTTTTTTTCCCAGCCTTCTTTCAAGTCCATAATAAAAACTAGTATTTAAGATTATATAAACCTTACATCAACTGATCATGTTATTTGGATGGTTCCATTCACATTCTTCACATGGTACAAATTGTTGTTGTTCATGGTTGATGTTCCGTTGAATCTTTTAGGGATAACACTGACACTTGAACTCGATCCAGCGTTTGAAACTAATACAACATACCCTGTTCCTGTGTTTGTTATGGTTGCAGAAAAGGAAAATGGATTTCCTGATGAGGATAATTCTTGATTCATAGTTCTTAGATCCAGGTCTATGGAGTAACCATTCCCACTAACGTAGGCAGTGTTGATTGTTTCGGCTATTTTCTCCCCCATGATCCTTGCACCCCCATTATCAGCAGTTTGGGTTTTGTCCATGGTGCTGCCTACCAAACTTATGAGTCCTCCTAGTATTATCAGCACGATCAGTGATATTAATATGAACTCTGCACTGAACTGTCCTCTATCGTCGTTAATCATGATTCACCTAATATGCGTAAGGGGTACCATCTAATCCCAATAAATTTTTGTACGTTGCTGTAAGGAAAAATGTGCTTCCCAACGGATCTGATACTAATGTGTTGACTCCAGAGTGTGTTGTGTTGATTGGAGTTCCATTTATTCCTGCAAAGTATTCATGGTCAAGGTATGATGGTGTGTAACCTGGAACATTTTCCCAAACTGGATTCCATAATATAAACGTGCTCATCCTCGCACTTGGTGGACTTACACTGGTGTTATTGGTTCTGTTTTCAAGCCTGTCAAAAAATGAAAGTCCATGTGTATCTGGGAAGTAGTATGGCATGTACCCAAATCCTGAGGTTTCGTTACTACCTATTAATTCTTCATTAAGATAATTTAATTTACCTGAAGACACTTTATCAGCAAAGTGGTAAATGTTACTGGCATTTCCGCCAATTAAGTTTGATGACTGGGTGTAATAAGGGTAAGGAATTATAACAGAACTGTTACGTGCATAGGTGTTGATCCAGATGTACGGATCTTCAAGCTTTGCCACTGAAACATAAACATTCATTGGGGGAGTGTTTAAATTGAATGATTGGTTATTGGATGTAGAACTTTGGGTAATTGTCACAGGAACAGATGTGAGTGTTATGTTAAATCCAAATGGATCACTTTGGGTAATGTTCATATCGCCACTATCAAATATTGCAACACTCGAAGTATCAGATGGGTTAATTGCAAATCCATTTATAGTGATGTTTCTCCCTGTTTGTTGTTCAAGAGCTCTGCAGGTGTTGGTGATGTTTTGGTTTAACATTGCCAATGTATTAGTTTCGATATAAGTTTGACTGTCTGATGGAGCTGTTTTACCAAAGAATGGATTATTGTTTCCGTTGTAATTATCAATAACTTCTCTAGTTGCAGTGTAAGCTGCATTTCTTCCAGCATCAGCAGTATCATCCCTGATGGCTTTAATTACATTTGTAGCTACAGTGGTGGTAACATCTCCAGCTATCGCTATTGAAGATAAAGAGTTTAATTCATTTACTATACCACTAAATGAAACACCTATAATAATTACTGGTATGAACAGCAGCAACACAAGTGGTGTGAAAGCATATCCTTTATCATCCATATTATCTCTTCCCTATTTCTATTGTTCCCACAAATCAAGTCTTACAGGTATTGCGTTTGGAACATCTCCCGTCCATAATGTACTGTTTCTAATTAAACTTGGATCATACGAATATCCGGCATCAGTTAATGTTTGTTTAAGACTAGCAATTGCATTTAATGCAGCTTGGTTTGATGTGGATGCATAACCAACAGCCCACACATTTTCCAAAAACTTAGGATAAATTACACTGACCCTTGTACCTGAAAATATCTCAGGATCTGCACTGTAACCATAGTTTGGTGGTGAACTCGCCCCATCCCCAGATTCATATGCCAAAGCAGGAGTAATTGTTATTTGAATAGTGTAGTTACCTGGTTTTGGCGCCACTGTTCCATTAGGAAGAACTTGTGAAAGAACTCGTGTAGAGTCCAAACTAGCCATATCTAAAACATATGGTACCTGTCCATTGTAAATGGTTGCAGATCCTCCAGTTGAATTTCTCACGGTCACGGATATCGACCTTGTATCGAGACCTGCACCAACGAAGAGTAGAGCACTCTGTGCATCTGAATCGATTTTAAATTTCTGTATCTGAGATTCTGTTGTACTGGTTGTTTTACTTGATGTGGAATTCTGGGCACTTACAAATGGGAAAGTATCCCATCTAATAGGGAATTTACTGTAGGTAACCCTTGAATAACAACTTTCAAGACCAACTAGATCGTAATCTGAACTAGATACATCGTCCCATGTTATTATCCTTACACTGTTGTTTCCACTCGTTAGATATGGTAAGATATTTATTATTCCTGGAACATTACCATATCCTCCATCTGTTCTGTTGGTGTTGGTCCATGAGCTGAAAACAGTTGTCCATATTCCAGTGGTATTCCTCACCTGTACAATAACACCATCTTCCCCACCATAGGCATTTACAACTGTGTATGCATCAAAAAGCTTATTTCCAGGAGGTATGTAGATGTTTTGTTGTGTTGCAACTGCGGATCCAGTTTGAGTACCAGTTCCAGAAGTTGGGATGTTTGTTAGAGCAAATGGAGTATTCAGCGGATAGTTAGCAGAACCCCATGCTGTGCTGCAGCCTGGTAAAGCTGTTGTTACACCAGTATCAAGGTTGTAACCAATACAAGCATCCGGTCTTCCTATTCCTGCTATATCATTAAATGGAATTGTATCGTTTGCAATACCCTTTGGAACACTTATGGTGTTGGTGTAATTTGCAATGATTGAGAACCATGGCATGTTATTGTTGGTTGTGGCATTGTAGGTTAAAAGGAAATTATTTTGACCGTTTATCAATGTAGATGGATTGATATTTTGCAGATAGTTAAATATAAGTCCCTGGTTAGCACTTGTGTACAGAGGTATGAAACTTGAATTTAGGACGTAGTTATTGTAAATACCATTGAACAGAAGGTTTGCTCCGAATGATTTGGTTTGACCACTACCTGCTGCTGACCCAATTAAAAATCTAGCACTGTTAACCGGACCTGGAATTGAGAAAGTAATGTTCTTACTTCCCCCACTACTAGTTGCACCCCAATATTTGTAGGTGTTTAATCCACCGCTCCAAGGGCTAAAGTTCTTAAGGTAGTTGTGGAAGTTCCAAACTGTTGTGACCTGTGTTCCTGTAATGTCTTGAAACTGAACTTCATCCTGTTTATAATATGCCCTTCCCATCCATCCCTCACTAGGGGCAGATATTACCTTGACCTTGGTTGCAACATCATTAGAAGTTAAAACACCATTATTATCACTCACCGAACCATAAGGATCCATGGTAATCTTATACCCCACAGTACTAGGAATGATGTTGTTAAGTTCGTTGGTTAACAATGTTTGAGCACCAGTGGTGTTGTTGTTAGCATACTGAACTGCAGCTTGCCTTAAAGTTCCATCCTGCTCCATAGTTTCCAGTGCACTATCTGCAATGGCTTCTAAATGTTGATGGTTTTGTCCCTGATAAATTGGAAGGAGCCCGTAGGTTACAACAGAAGCTGTAAGTACTATAACAACTACCAAAGCAAGAACAGCATCCGTTGTAAATAAAAATCCTTTTTCATCCATTTTATCACTCATTTTAACTTAGCCATAAATATAAGTCAAATGTACTCGGTTTTAATTTTACAGTGTCAGATGTTATTTCTGAAGCACCGGTATTTTTCGGTGTTTGAACAATGTATAAATCTATCGAACTTGGAAAGCTTCCAGTACCATTAAATGTTACGGTGTTATTGAAATATTGATTTGGAATAGTTGAATTGGTAGTTAGGAAGGTCGAATTAATTTTTTGTGGAGTGCCCATGTTAGCTGAGTTAAAGCTAAACACGTTGTTGTTAACACTAACTGTTGCAGCTGTAAATCCTTGATTGTTTGCCAACAATATCCAATAATCATAGGAATTGGTTGATGTGTAACTGGTTTGGAATGGCGATGTAGTATAAGTTTTACCTCCTCCAGTAAATCTTATCTGTTGAATAAGTGACGTTACCACCTTAAATTTGGAGGATAATACAACACGTTCAACTTTAACCACATCCTTGGCATTTGGATAACTTGCATTACCCATGAGCTTAATTGTCACAGGTGTGTTAGTTTGATTTAACGTAGTTATGTTCATGTAGTAATGATAGTTGGGACCTATGATAGACTGTATCTGGCTATCCGTAACTGCCGCCAACTTAACGGGATCTATCGTTCCCTCTACCGGTGCTCCTTTGGATGTATCATACTGGGCCAGACCCACAACATTGGCCACTCCAGTTGTTTCCCAATTAACTGGATCGCCACTTGTTGTGACTAATGTTGAAACAGCATCGGAAGCAGCTCTATCAGTTGCACCTCTAAAAACTGTGTCCTCCATTTGGTAGAGTATGTTGTCCATGTCTGCAGCAACAAAACCTAGTACCAAAGTTAGAGGGATAAGTGCAAGAAGTAGATCCATTGAAATTGCAAATCCCCTAGAATCTTCTGATAAAATATCGAACATTTCCCTCCCCAGCCTTAATAATATTTTATAATATTTTATATATCCTAAGGGTAAATAAAACCTTATTGGTATTATTAGATATAAAAATAGTAATATTGCTGATTTGGAGGACTATACATAAATGAAATTTAAAAATAATATTTTATAACAGTTTAAACCAGAAAATAACATTAATATAATATTAATTATTGATTTAAAACCTGAATTTGGAGTTATTAAAAATTGATTGATAGATAATGAAATTCTAATCAGTGCAGGAATTTGTAATTCGAAAATTTAAACAATTTAGATTATTATCAAACTTCACCATCAACATCATATTTTAAAATGTAACAATCTGAAATATTGCTCTTTTTTGTGCAGGTTTTGAATAGTTGGGATTTGTTTTGAATTTAGTGTTCGGTTCTATCCTTCTCTTCCAAATAATATACTGCTGGAAGACCCATAACCCCTGCTTTTTCCATTGCAAGGATCAGATCTTCGGTTTCTACAAATTTTTTAGCTGATTCCATGTCTTCCCATTCTATTATTACAACCAATTGTTCAGGAACATTTTTGTTACGCAAAACAGATGCTCCCCTAGAACCCATTGACTTTCTCATGTTTTCATGTTCGTCGAAAATTGATTTCCATTTATCATAATCCTTCACACTCTTTATGATCATCATATAGGTCATTTTATTAATCTCCCCCTAAAATTTCCCCTATCGTTATCAACTATTATTATGTTGTTACTTTGAAATATAATTTTCTCAAAACCCCATTTAAAAGTCTATTTAATATTATTAGAGAACAAAAATCCACAATTCAAAAAAATTAAAGGAGAATTATCCTTAAAGGATAGGGTTTAAAAATTTTGACTGTAATAATCTAAAAGTACTCGGCTTAAAATAATTAATACATTTATTAAACTATATAATACTCCCATTTACCTTGGTAATTTAAGGTTTAATGGATGGGCTAATGAATAGTTTAAATCTGCAAAAATTTAAATTATATACTGGAACAATATTGTATTGACATAAAAAATTTAGAATTTTAATTAATATCTAAAAGGATAAAAAAAATGGATCAACGTGGACAGATATCAATCGAATATGTACTTTTAGTATCTATAGTATTGATTATAGTGGTGGTATTTGGATTGATCATAACTGATCAAAGCGAACAAAACAATTTGGCATCAGCTGTTCAGCTTGGAGCAAGTAATGCAACTGCAAACCTTGTTTTTGGAAGTACTTCTCAATCTCCTGTTAAAGTTACAAATGTTGCCATGACAGGCACAGGTCAAAATATAAGCGTTGTTGTTCACTTTTCAAGGCCTGTGACAGATCAGCAGTCCACCATAATAGCATCCATTGTAAAGTCCCTTAATTCATCAGGTTTCACCAATGTAACATCTACCACAAGCAGTGTAACCGTAACAACATCCGCCACTGCCACAGGAACACATCATATTTACAACATAACACTCAGTTAAGTTATATCTAATAAATGGAGTTTAGATTTATGTCCGATAACAATAAAACCATTGATAGAGATCTACCAGTTAAGAAAAGGAAGATTAATACTTGGGGCATTTATATCAGTTTGATTTTTATTGTTGTTGGCCTCGTATGGTACTGTGTTAACATTGGACTCATACCAGTTTCACTTATTCAAGAGCAGGCCGGACCAATTGTTGTGATTATTGTGGGTGTCCTGATCTTGATCAAATCTGTTATGAGATGAAATTTTTTTTATTATTAGTTTATCATTTCTTAGTTAATTTGAATTGAATTATCGAATGGAGTAAAAAAAATGGACAGTTTGCTAAAAAAACTTTCAGATGCACCAGGAGTTTCTGGATTTGAAGAAGAAATTAGAGAGATAATAATAGATGAGTTGAAGGATCATGTTGACGAAGTAGAAGTTGATCAGATGGGCAACGTGATCACCACCCGTAAAGGAAAG
Organism: Methanobacterium lacus; assembly: GCF_000191585.1. Classification (NCBI taxonomy): domain Archaea; kingdom Methanobacteriati; phylum Methanobacteriota; class Methanobacteria; order Methanobacteriales; family Methanobacteriaceae; genus Methanobacterium; species Methanobacterium lacus. Next base: position 1,154,446 of record NC_015216.1, on the reverse strand, counting down.
CCAAACGGTAAAAAGATCATGTTAGCAGCTCACATGGACGAAATTGGGCTTATGATACGTTACATCGATAAAAATGGTTTCATTAAATTTTCCAAAATTGGTGGAATAAATGATCAAATGCTTCTAAATCAAGAAGTAACCATCCATACAGATGATGGAGAAGTAACAGGAGTCATAGGTTCAAAGCCACCACACCGTATGAAAGAATCAGAGAGGAAAAAAATTCTCGATTATGAAAATATGTTCATAGATATTGGTGCTAAAACTAAGGAAGAAGCTGAAGAACGTGTTAAACTGGGAGATCCAATAACGATCAAACAGGAGTTCACAAAACTTGGAAACTTTTACAAGGGCAAGGCATTAGACAACAGAATAGGATGCGCCATCATGATCGAAGTCATGAAAAGAGCCGAAACTGACGCAACTCTCTACGGTGTTGGAACAGTTCAAGAAGAGGTTGGACTCAAGGGAGCCAAAACATCGGCATTCAAATTAAACCCAGATATGGCCTTGGCATTAGACGTTACAATAGCAGGAGACCATCCCGGAATTAAAGAAGAAGATGCACCTGCTAAAATGGGGAAGGGCCCCGCAGTAATATTGGTGGACGCTAGTGGTAGAGGACTTATTACACACCCAATGGTAAAAAAGCTCATTATAACAGCGGGAAATGAAGATGTTATACCATATCAGCTTGAAGTTAGCGAAGGTGGAACAACCGATGCAACTGCCATACATCTCACCCGTGAGGGAATACCAACCGGAGTCATTTCACCACCAACAAGGTACATACACACACCAGTAAGTGTTGTAGATATGGAAGACGTTGAAAATGCTGTAAATCTTATATTAGCAGTGTTAAAACGACTTTAATATCCTTTTTTTATTTTCATATATTTAAAATAAAACTTCACAATTGAATTAGGGTCAGATGTAGTTTATTTGAATGTATGACATCCAAATTCATTTTTGGTAAACAGTAATTAGTTGCCAATCCAAATAAGTTAATTCTCTCGCCTATTTTTATAATTCAACCCATAAAAAATCATTTTTCAATTTTAAACTACATGAACTTCTATTTTTAGTAATTACAAGAATTTAACGCCTAGTTTTTAAAATAACGCTACAGAAAACTTTAAATAATAATTAATATATACTCAGTGTGCAATTAGTAATATTTTCAAAATAAAAACTAAAAAAACTCTGTTAATGATTAAATCCAAAATTTAAATTTGTTGAATGTTAGTCATATTTAAAAAAACAAAAAAATTAGCTTAACGGAAGAGTACATTGCACAGTAATTGTTCACTTACTTCATTTTCTTGTGATAATAATCCTTTGACAGGATGATATCTCATTTTGAAGTTTCGTTAAATAATTCAATTTATTAAAGGAGTTGATACTATTTCAGAGGATATTGACCCTGATCTAAGCATTATAAATTGTATACTGGTTTTATGTTGCCTAAGTATTATTCTACCCGTGTCTGCAAACTCAGTGGGAGCTTATAACGTTACAGCGACCCATGATTATGTTAAAGCAACAGCAATATGTTCATGTGGAGAAAATACATACTCCAGCGGCAATAATAATTATATTTACCACACATCAACATTTAAAAATTACTGTCCTCGCTGTAAAAGTTACGGAACCCTAAAATTCAACCCAAAAGGAGTTCCTGAAGGAGAATGGACCTGTACCAAATGTAGTTCAGATTACTGTGCAGCAGATGGAAGGGAAAAAATAACAGGAAGTCACTACAGTTTAGTAGAATACAATCCTCCACAAGTAAAAGTGCAATCAAAGGTTAATTCTGGATTAAATATAGAAATGAATGTTATAACCGATTTAAATAACGTAAATAACAAAAGTATACTCGAAGCTGATTACCAAAGACTAAGAAATTCAAACTATTTCGCCATAAACTAAAAAAACACAAATCCAAAAATCTATCCTTAAATACATATATCGAGTAAATTTCTTGGTAATTGTAATTTATAATTAAAAAAGTTCATTGATCACTGTTGAAGAGGATAACTTTATATGTGTGATCAACACAATAAATGTTTTTGAATTACCAAACTATATTTTTTTATGATTTCTACAATCAAATATAGGAGAAAGTTGGTATTAGCTTATTAATCAGATAAGCTCTCAAAAACCAAGAAAATATAATGAAAAAATTTTAGATGTATAATTAAATTTCAGAATAAATTCATATCCTAAACAAAATTAAAAAATTTGACTAAAAAAATACTGTTTTTTTGTAAATAACTTCAGGATCTTAATATAAACAAGTTTTAAGATGGACTAATAAACTTTCTTTGAGATTCTGCTGCAAAATCATTATCTATACAATTTTTTGAACTGAATTAAGCAGCATTTACAAAAACAGATTTAGTACATCATATTCTCAGGAGTTGATACTATTTCTATTGACATTAAAAATTTAATATTTAAGACCTTCATGATGCTCTCTGCAATAAGCATGGTAATGGTACCAGTTGCATTTGCAACATCTGTAGGTGCCAAAGATGTTGTGGTTAACAATCAGTATGTACAGGCCACTGCAATATGTAGCTGTGGATCCTACGAATACGACCATTACATAACAGGAACCTTTTTAAACTACTGCCCTCAATGTCACAGCTACGGAACCCTTGAATTCAACCCTAAAGGTACACCTGAAGGAGAATGGACTTGTTCCAAGTGTAACTCAGATTACTGCGCAGCAGATGGAAAGGAAAAAATTGACGGCAGCAAGTACTGTCTGACCCAGTACAACGTAACCACCACCAACACACACAACTCAACACAAAATAATACCACCCAAAATCAAACTTTAATTCAAAGTGAAGCCATGCTCAAAACATTTCACCAAACAATACTTGAACAGCTCGCATTATTGAATGGAAAAGCATTCTACGAATGGTAAAATTCATGAAAACTTGTTGGATTGAAGAAAAAAACTTCAATTTTCTTTTAAAGTTTGTATAATTACAAAAAAAAATTATATTTATATATAAATAATAAGAACAAACCCCAAGAAAATTTAAACTCAAAATAGTCTATTTACGTTTGAATTAAAAAGACCACAAATTTCTTTTTAATTCATCCAATTAGACCATTGATATTCCATCTGAGTTTATTTCATAGCTTATAAATTGTGTAGGGGTTTTGGTGCTTCTCATTTTTACTATGTCCATTACACGTTCCCTTCTACCTGTGTATGGATTTTCACGTTTCATCAATCTCATGGCACCGTAAACAGAGAATAATGCTATTTCATTGAATTCCTTTGAAGTTGCACTGTCGAGTATGATGAGTGCGGTAATGTCTCGTTTTTTCAGTTCGTAAACCAGCAGATCAAAACGATCCCTAAATTCGTAGGGAGTTAATTTAGCAGTGTAACTACCAATATTATCTATAACAACGGTATTAGTGTCTTCAGGAATTTCATTGACAAACTTGGTGAAGTTACCCTTCATGGCCCCTATGTCAATACTCATTTCTGCTTCTGTAACCTTGGCCCTCACACCTGCAAGTTCAACGAAGTTGAGTTTTCCAGTTTCAGTTTGGGATTTCATATCCCAATTAAAAGATTCGCCCTGGGTGTACAGGTCCTTTGCATCTTCTTCAGTGGTTATGTAAGTTGTTTTAAATCCCTGAGCACAGCTGCTCTTTGCAAATTGCAAGCCAAAAATCGTTTTCCCTGAACCAGCGTCCCCAGTAACAAGCATGGATCTTCCCTGAGGAAATCCTCCAGTTATATTATCAATTCCTTCAATACCACTTTTTACCCTTTTCAAAATGCAAACCTCCTTAAATACCCCTTAAAGGTCATATGTAAATCCCTTATAAAACATTATTTATTATTTTGTAAATTTAAATTCAAAATTACATTTACCTGCACCATCAGCCATGCACAATGTTTGTTCAACATTACCCCTCATATTCGTCCATGTGAAACTACGTATGACCATGGCACGGCATATTAAACAGAACATTGGACTGGAGCCTGCTTCTTTAAGCCACGGACAGTTAATAAATTGTAAACAATGATTATCATCCTTTTCAAGTTTCTTAGTGTTAATACCAAGATTTAAAAGGAAATCTGAAAGCCAATCTATGTAACAGTTGAATAACACTTTGTTATCCGTTATATCATGTGTACACTCAGCAAATTCCTTGTCAAAAGCAGGTTTCATATTCTGCTCGAATCTATCAGAAAAACTTTTGGCGATGTTGTTTCGTACTTGTGGTGGGATGTTAGATGCAAATACTGGTAGAGCACTCACAACAAAGTTTGAAAGCTCTCCACGAGCTTTTTCTTTTAATAGTTCCTCTCTTTCCCTTTCTGCCTTTCTTCTTTCGGTTATATCTCTGAAAACCAGTGCAACACCCACAATATTTCCAGACTTGTCTGTGATAGGTGCACTGCTATCATCAATTGGTATTTTACTACCGTTCTTTGTTACAAGTAGTGCTGGTTCGTTAAAATCAAGGATTTTGTTTTGATCAATGATTTTGTTCACTGGATCATCAATTGGAGCTCCGCTTGTCTCATTTACAAGTTGGAATACCTCCTTTAGATCCTTTCCCAATGATTCTTCTTCGTTCCACCCTGTGATCTTCATTGCCACAGGATTCATAAATTTGATCTTCCCATTATCATCGGTGGCTATTACAGCATCACCAATACTTTCCAGAGTTGTTGAAAGCCATTCTTCACTTTCTTTTAATTTACTTTCCATTTTATGTTTGTACAATGCCACTTCTACAGCACTGTGAAGTTCCCTATCTTCGAATGGTTTGATAATGTAACCAAACGGCTCTGTTACCTTAGCTCTTTTCAGGGTTTTTTCATCGGAGTATGCAGTTAAATAAACCACAGGAATATCTAAACTGTCTCTAATTCTTTGTGCTGCTTCGACACCATCCATATCACCCTTAAGAACAATGTCCATTAAAACAAGATCTGGTTTGGTTTCAGTCGCTTTTTGGATTGCTCCTTCACCTGATGGTGTTATTCCAGTGACTGAGTAACCAAGACCTTCGGCCCTGTGTTTTATATCCATTGCCACTATGCTCTCATCTTCAACAACAAGAATTTTTACATTAGACATGGTGCTAACCTTAAAACTTAATTTTATAGAGTATATTCGACTTTAATATTACCAATATTATTTTTCAATATGTTGTTGGTAGGAGTGTGTTGGACTTGATTCATGCAACTTCAACAGTACATCTCCCAATTAATGGCAATATTTCTATGAATTGATTATTATTTGTCTATCAGAATATTTATTCTTTCTTGATGTTTAAGCTATCGAAGTGATCATGGATAATGTTAGCTAGTTTTTTACTGATGCCCTTTACTTGTTGAAGTTCATCCAGATCTGCATTCATGATATTTTCCATGCTTCCAAAATGTTTAAGCAGTAACATCCTTCGTTTGTTACCGACACCTGGAATTTTATCGAGGGGTGAACTTTTAAATTCCTTTGATCGTAGCTGTTTGTGATAAGTAATAGCAAACCTATGGGCTTCATCCCTTATTCTTTGAAGTAAAAGCAAGGCTTCAGAGTTCCTGGGCAGAATTAGAGGACTGGGTGTTTGAGGAATAAAAACATGCTCAAATTCTTTAGCAAGTCCTATTACAGGATAATTTATATTTAATGAATAAAAAACTTCAAGAGCAATGTTTAACTGTCCCTTACCACCATCTACCAGCACAAGATCTGGTTCAGAATCCTGATTGTTTATGAGGTTTGTGAATCTCCGAGTTAACATTTCCTTCATCATGGCGTAATCATCGGGACCTTCGGTTTCAATTTTATATCGTCTGTATGCACTTTTTTTAGGTGTTCCATCTTCAAAGACAACCATGGATCCCACTGCATTTTGTCCACTTATATTTGATATATCATATGCTTCTATGCGTTTGGGTATTTTAGCTATTCCTAAGTACTTCTTGAGATCCACAAGAGCACCTTTAACCTCTTTTTGATGGTTTAAAAGTATTTGAGCATTTTTAGACACCATTTTAGCCAGCCTAAATTCAATGCCTTCAACTGGCACTTCAATACCCACATTTGCTTCTCTTTTTTCTGATAACCATTCTTCAATGAGTTTTCTGTCTTCAATGTCTTTGTGCAGTATTATCTTAGAAGGAACATGTCGGGGGCCCATGTAGTACTGTTTTAGGAAGGCCGTCACAATTTTTTCTTCGGAACTGTTTTCTCCTCCGCCCATTAAGAAATCTTCCCTTCCTATGATCTTGCCGTTTCTCACGGAAAAAACTGCTACACATGCCAATTCTTCATCAGAAGCAGATGCAATAACATCCTGATCCAGATCTCCAGTGAATTCCATCTTCTGTTTTTCCAGCACATCTTCCACCGAGTTTATTTGATCCCTTAAAACTGCGGCCTTTTCAAATTCATGGTTTTCAGCGGCATCCATCATTTCCTCTTTAAGTGCATCCATAATTTGATCGTATTTACCCTCAAAGAACATGGATACATTATCAACCATTCTTTTGTATTCAGCTTCGCTTATCTTGTTGTCGCAAGGTGCTCTGCAAAGATCTATTTGATAGTTTAAACACGGCCCATCCATGTTTTTACAGTCCCTTACTTTGAACAATGCTTTAATAAATTTTACAAGTCTTCGAAGGGTTGTTGCTTCTGTAAATGGTCCGTAGTAATATGATCCATCATCAAGCACTCTTCTGGTGATTATGACACGTGGAAATTTTTCGTTGGTAACCCTGATGTATGGGTATCTCTTATCATCCTTAAGCCGTATGTTGTAACGGGGCATGTGTTTTTTTATGAGGTTAGATTCAAGTATCAAGGCCTCCTTTTCTGTGTCCGTTACAATGTACTCTAAATGATGGAACTGGTTCATTAGGGCCCTTGTCTTGGGATCAAGATCTGATCTAAAATAGGATTTAACTCTTTTTTTAAGGGATTTTGCCTTTCCAACATAGAGTATTCTATCTGCAGAATCTTTTAACAAATATACTCCAGGAACCAACGGAAGATCATCCGGATCGTTGCTTTTTATAACCAATTCTCTCACTCTTAAAATAACATTAGAAATTACAAATAAGAACCTAATATTCCATTACTACACAATTGCCATCCCATCTTATATATTTAATATTTGATTTTTTATTACTCATATTTTTCCAAGTTTTGCATGTTTTTCAGCCTTAAATTTTCCCAAATACTTTAAACTGGCTTTAATCCTTCTAAAATTTAAAATAATTATAATATCAATTTATATCCCTATCAGAATGTAATAATATCACAGTCAAAACGTATAATTAAATAAAAATTACCGAACTTACCTACAATTTAGTTATCTGATTCAATCTTGAAATTTCAATGAGTTTATTCTCACCTGCTCTCTACCTCAGTTAGTTAATACAAAAAAAATATAATATTTTTAGTTGGAGTTAGCGTTACTTAAAAAGTTGGAGTAAACAAAAGCATTTTTATAACATAAAGTTATGCTATACTAAATGTTAACTATTTATGAGTTATTGGATATAGTATGTAATATGAAGTATGAACATATTGCAAATGACCCTGATTTTATTGATTTTTGTAACCGCAGAAAACATAAAACGAGTACCACAAACCAATATCTTCATGCTCTAGGAATGTACACTGATTTGATCGGCAAATCTTTACCCGAATTGATCAAAGAGGCCGAAGATGAAGAGGACGAAGGGATAAGGCTAAGAAAAAGAACAATCAGAAAATACTTATCTAAATTTCAACAACACATAGAATCTTTAGGATACAGTGAAAGTAGTAAAAAGGTCTTTACAACATGTGTAAGGGCATATTATAATGAATATGAAATACAATTGCCTAAAAGATTTAAAAATAATGCTAGATCGGATAGAAAAGAAAAATTATATGAAGATTTGCCAACTTTAGAAGATATAAGACATCTGTTAAAATATGCTAATTTAACCTTTACCGCCATAATATTACTGGGACTAAGCTCAGGAATGAGCAGAGCAGAAATATGCTCCCTAAAGTTTAAAGACTTTTATAATGCGATTGATTTAAAACCATTTCCTAAAGATCTTGATGAATTTTTAGAACGTGTCAAAGACCAGACTAATATTATACCGTTCTGGCAAATAACAAGAATTAAAACAGAAAATTCATTCTTTACTTTCAGTACTCCAGAGTCAACTGAAGCTATCATAAATTATATTGCAGATTTAAACAGAAGGAACAAAAAACATATTGCTCAAAATAGGACAACTCAGATAGAAATTACCCCCGAAACTTCATTATTCTTAAGTAGCTACATGAATCGGATGTCAGAAACTGTCGTTAGTATAGCATACAAAAGAATGAATGAAAATGCCGGTTTCGAGAAAAAAGATAATAAATCGTTTATTAGACCACACATTTTAAGAGAAGTCTTTGCCAGTACACTAGAAAAGAATAAAATGACACATTTAATGACAAGATGGATAATGGGACATAAATTAGATTCCACAACATCAGCATATTTTAAAGCAGACCCTGAAGCAGTGAAAGAGGAATATATTCAATTCTTAAGTCACTTAACTGTAAATCAAAATGTTGAAGTAAAAACAGTGACCACAGAAGGTTATGATCAACTTTTAAAAGATTCAAAAGAAAAGAAAGATAAAATAAAATTTATGGAAGAAGAAATTCAAAAAATGAAAAAACATAATGAAGAGAGAGATAAATTATTAGATGAAATTATTCATGATAAAAAAGTTATGGGAAATATATTGAAATAATATCTTGGGCTAATGAGTGATTCTGTAGTATACAATTCTCAATTAGAACTATATAACAAGAGTATAATTGATTCAATTAATAAACAAGTAATAATACTATTAATGGGATTAAATAAGTGATAATTAACGTTAAAATATCAAGTTTAATCAGTACTAATAACAGAGATAGTTTGAAATGTATTGATTGTGGTGATTTGTATGGCTTATTTGGTCTGTGATAAATGTGGTGGATATTATGAATTACAACCTGGAGAATCTCCAGATGATTTTGATAGATGTGAATGTGGTGGAAAATTAAAATATTTAACAAATTTGGATTACTTATCGGATGATTTCTCTGATTATTCTAGCAGTGATAATAGTATTGATGCGTTTCCAAAATCAACTTTAAATGAAAGGGAATTTATTAAGCTTTTTTGGGAGTTGCCCATCATATGTTTTTTTATGGTAGGGTTTTTTGTCATGACATATGGCCTATCAGTGTTAAGTTTTCAATTTATCAATATGCACAATTTTATGAATGATTTTTACACCGCCATATTTATTTTCTTAATTTTAATATTTTTCATAATTCTTTGTTTAGTTGGAGTATTAGTAGGCTTGAAAAATATTCGAAATAGATATTCAGATTGGTATAAGGAGATGAATTGGAATTATAGGGCAATTGGAGTTGCTTTCATCGTTACCATTGGTGTTATTATATTTGGTGCTAAATATTTGCCTAATAATTTTAGTTTAATAGGGCCATTAATTGGTGGTTTATTAGCAGGTTACATGGTGGGTATTAACCGAGGTATGGGATTTGTGCATGGTGGAATTTCTGCAGGTGTGGCAGGATGTATAGGATTTCTATTACCTTCATTAATTTACAAAACAGGACTGCCTTTTTTAACCCAGACACGATTTGATAGTTTAATTTTGATTGTATTGATATTTGCAGTCATCTATTTTATGGTATTTTTTATCCTTGGATCCATTGGAGGAACCATAGGCACGTTAATAAAACTACATTCAACACAAAAAAATAAGTAGTTTAATCATAAATCATTATTTTTATATTCTGGCATCAATCTTATTTATTAATCCCGAAATAAAAGTCTAATAATCTTAGGAAACGGAATAAAAGGAACCATCAACATCTACACAGCACAATAATAATTTAAAATAATCAGATGATTGGATTTATTGAATAAGGTAATTCAATTTTTTGATGGCAAGGGAAGTTTATCAACATTGAAAGTTTCTAATGTCGGTAGATATAATATATTTGGAGGTTTTAAATGCGATTATATTTTAAATATATTATTATAGGATTTATTATTGCCGCGACCACATCATTTGTCTTAGGATATTTTAGTTCTATTTTAGGCGGATTAGTTGTAGGTTATTTAATTGCCGATGATTACATGGATGGAGCAATAAATGGTGCAATTGCCTCTGCCATTGTAGGATTATTGTATGGAGTATTTTATTTGTTATTATTCAGTAGAATTTTCAACACTTATGGTGTAAGTGGTGGATTTGAGTATGTTGGAATTATTTTCATAGCAATTGCAGCCATATTTGCAGGTTTAATATTAGGAGGAATAGGCGGAGCTGCAGGTGTATTCATTAAAGAACAGAGTGAAATAAGAAATATGCAACAAAATGGAGTCACATCTAGAAAAGAAGATGATGGTTATTTAGTTTGTACAAATTGTAATGCATATTACAAACTCCAACCAAACGAATCACCAGAAGACTTCAATGATGAATGTGAATGTGGAGGAAAATTCAGATATTATAGCAATATAGATTGGCTAAGCAAAGAAGAAAATTAATTTATGCTTAAAATTTATTGAATTATATCTTAAGTATTTTTTTCCGTATTGAATTTGGTCTTTCTACTGGAGAATTATTACATTTAACTTATTATACACAAAATTAGAATATAACATTTAAAAGAACAAGGGCATCGTACTAAGCCTCAAATACAACCTATAAAAACAAACAATGAAACAAGGTGCATAAAAATGCATGAAAGAGAAATAACTTGTATTTTAATCGAAATACATTCTATAAAATGCTAGATAAAATAAACCACAACACTCAATTCATTTTAGTAAATTAACGAAATATTTATTATTTTGACTAAAACGTTTAGGAAGGATTTAGTGGATTTTTTATTTAAACAACATCATATTTAGATAATATAAAATGTCTTTGATTTTATTGTTAACAGTTGAAATGATCTACTATTGAAGGAAGTTGGAAGGTTATGGTACGCAAAGATGATATAAATAGTAGTAAAGGGTATTTATTATGTGATAAATGTGGTGGATATTATGAATTACAACCTGGAGAATCTCCAGATGACTTCGAAGAATGTGAGTGTGGTGGAAACTTAAGATATAGCAAAATAAATCCTGTAAAAAATGAATCAAAGGGATCAATAACACAAAAATTTCCTCAAAATGATTTAAAATCATTGATATCTCAAAACAAGAAGAAGAGCTTAATTATCATTTGCGTTTTAGCCATTATTATCACAATACCCCTTATTCTATATGTGAATCAACAAACAAATATAAAATACACGCTATTAGGATCGTACGATGCAGAAAATATAGATTATACACTAGTTCATATACCTCAAGGAACTAAGAGTATAAAAATCGAATATAATATCTCCTGGAATGCTACGTCTGCTGGCACCAATGCTTTTGAGTTACATGCATACAATATTAATAGTGGAGATAGGGTACCAACAGGCACTTTAAATCTTACCAATAATAAAGGGTTTTCAATATATGAAGGACAGAACAAAAGTGGAACCTATTACTTTAACAATCCCCAAATTAAAACTCTTGTCCTTAATGGAAACGGAATAAAAGGAACCATCAACATCTACACAGCACAATAATAATTTAAAATAATCAGATGATTGGATTTATTGAATGTGATGATAATTCCATTTTTTTTGGTGGTAATGGAAGTTTATCTTAAGAAGTTTCCAGGACCTCTTAGTAAAAATTAATCTGCTAATAATTAATTTTAATTAAAAATAGAACAGGGTACTATTAAGGGTAACAACATGAAACAAGCTTATATTATTTTAGATTTTTTTATGGTTTAATATAAATTTTTATTTTGTTATTAAATAATAATTTTTAAAGTATAAATAATACTAAATATTTCTTTTTACATAATTAATACTACTTGAGCATGTGTGAGGTGATCGTAGTGTTTGTAAATAAGTCAGTATCCCTTGACTTGGACGACTTGAGAAAGGTCATGAAATCCATAAAAAGGGGTGAATCCAAAAATTTAAGTGAATATGTAAGAAAAGCAATTAAAATCAAATTGGAGGACGATAAAATTGATTCAGCAACTAACTGAAGAATTAAAATCAGAGTATAATAAATACCGTAACAAAAAAAAGCTTCCAGTTAATATTAGGCGAGTTAAACGTTTCTTAGAAATTGAAGGAGTGCTCAAAGAGGACGAATAAACTTCAAGGAGGTTTTAGTATTTCAAAAGAGAGAATGGAAGGGAATTTGCAGGGACCCCTTCATAGTAATACTTTGTTTAGAGAAAATAAATACTTATCGGAAAATCAGAACCCACTTGAGATACTTCCAGATAAACTGGAAAAAGTAGAAATACCTTATTTTAGACAAAAACCCGTAATGCTCACTGTTGATGGTTTCAGCTTATTTTTTAAAGAAATTAACAAATTAGAGTACTGGATCTCTGAACAGCACACTGGTAGTTCTTTTTTAGTTCAATGGATTGAAATCAAAGATTCAAAACCGCAACCTTTCCATAGAAAATTATCAAATCGAAATGGATTAGATATTGAAAACAAAAAACGTGACAGCTCACTTGTAAAACACTTATTCAAAAAAGTTGAAATAGAAAAAAACGAAATTCTCGATTATTTAGAAGAAGTAGGCGTTTATGTAAGTGATAATAGATTGTTGTTAGCTCCATTTGCTAAAACAATAGGGAAAGAAGATGATTTAAAAAGATCTGAACCTGAAGAAGAAATTTCAGAAGAGCAAATGAGTGCAATGGTTAAACTCCTGGAAAGGCCAGACCTTCTAAGTTTTATTGATCAAGCATTGTATGAAAGAAAACCAGAATCTGGATTTATTATTGGTGAAATCGAATCTAAGCATGTGTTAAATTTCAACTGTGTAGGAGCCAGATTAGGAGTGGCCACTATAAACACGCTGAAGGGTGCATCTTCCATTGGAAAAACCAACACTGCTAACATAGTAACAGGTCTGCACCGGACTAAAAAAGTTGGAAGTTTGTCTGATACTGCTCTAAAATACGCTAAAGACATGGATAATATTGATGTACTTTACATTCAAGAAACTTGTGAGGATGAATTTAAAACTAAAGAAACCAGACTCATGTCTGATGATGATGAGGGTTTCATTGCCGAGACTACTATAAAAAATCCTGAAACCAATGAATTTGAAGTTCAACGCACGGTTATACCTGTTAAAACTTTGGTGACAACCACCACTGCCATGGAATTAGATCCAGAATTTGCCACAAGAAACTTCATAATACCTGTAGACGACAGCGAAGAACAAACAAAAAGGATCATTGAAGAGAACTTTAAAACCACCGAGAAAAAGCTCCAGGAAAGAAATAATAAAACGAAATTTAACCATAAATACGACCAATTAAAAGAGGCTTTTACAATACTTAAAGAGTATGATGTTTTGATACCTTTTGAGAGTGATTTGTTTGAAATTTTTCCTACTTCTAATCCTCAAACTCGTCGTGATTCAAAAAAGTTAATAAAATTAATATCATGTAGTGCTCTTTTATTTCAGTATCAGAGATGTAGATCAGAATCTGATGATGAAAATTTTCTAGTGGCTTCCTGGGTTGATTTGGTTCATGCACTTGTTCTCGGAGCTCCCATACTCGAAGCAACACTCACAGGATTTGATAAAAGACTGCTCGACACACTTCCGGTTATAAACAATCTCATTGATGATGATGGCTATGTTACAACTAATTCACTTGCAAAGAAGATTAAGAGATCCAGTAGATATGCTTGGCAGATTCTGAAATTTTTTGAAGATAATGGTTTTATTTACCATGACATTGACACTAAAACCAAGTATGGGATCAAGGGCAAGGCCAAAGTGTATATAAAATCTGAAGCAGAGAAATATGAAAATCTACTTTTACTCATCGGAAATATAGATTGGCCGAATATTAGAAATAAGGAAGAAGACTTCATAAAAAAACAAATTCCAAATTCCTCCCATCAAGTAAGTGATGTAATTTACCTACCAAAATATGATCAAAAAAAATCCAACAAAGTTGTTTACAATCCATATCATGTTCAATCAAAAGAATTTGGAATTTACTCAAACACAAGAAATACAGTCGCAAAAACCGAAAATACGAATCCTGAAATTCTGATAGAAAAAAATAGAATTAAAAATAACGATAAACACATAAAACAGGCCACAAATGCAAAAATTGACTATAAAAATTTGACAGTACTCGAAAGTGCCATACTATCCGAACTCGTGAACTTCATTAAACACACATACAAATCCATAATAGACGTATTGAAACCCAAATATTCCGAGGTGGACATTTATCAAACATTGGTTGATATGGAACATCGGGGGTGGATAGAATAGGGGAACAGTCCAGACTTTCGGAACTTCCAAAACCTAAATACAAAACAAAACCTCCAACACTTTTATTAAACTGGGACCAAACACGACCAGATCTAAAAAAATTTATCTATCTACACATCATCCGCGCAGCGGGAGAATACCAAGATCCACATATGAAGTTAACAGCTTCAAAATTAGTTGAATCAATGGCCAGTAACACAGGGATCATTAAAAGGCAGTTAAATCTCTACATTGAAAATCTTCTTTTCTATGGATATTTACTCAAACCATATTTGAACGATAAAATTATCGTTTCAGACAAACTCTACAATGATCTTCGTAATCTCGATAGAATACCTGAGGAGCATCTATAAATGAAGGGTATTCTATCTTTTTATGAATCTTTTTATGGATCTAATTTTTACAGGCACTTCAGAAGGCCGCCTGACTTTAATAAATCTAACTTCAGAATACAGTTTACTGTCAAAGATCCTAAAAGTTTATTCGTTCATGTACACCGAAATAATGGTAATCATCCATGTTTAATTCATACCTATGATCATGGAACTATTGACAATTTAAAAGAGAAGAAAAATAGTATCATGGTTTTTGATAGGGTCTTCTTGGATTTTGATGTAAGGAATGAAGAAGCTCGAAAAATAAAAAATGAATTAGTTAAACTCAGGAGCTCAGGATTAAATTACAAAAAATCTTTACAGAATAGTCTCCAAGAAAAACTCCAGAACTTGGTAATTAATGAGAAAATATCTAAACCTGCAGTAAATGATGCCAAAGACTTTGCAATAAAAATTGAAGAAACATTCGAAAAGCCCCCAATACTCTTTTTCAGTGGTTTTAAAGGTTGCCATGCATATATATTCTTTAAACCAACTGAATTTAAAGATATCAATTTAGCCGTTTTATGGTTTGCAAAGCACGTTAAAAAATCTTATGGTTATTCTACATTGGATTTATCAGTAACTCGTGATGCTAAGGCCAGACTTTCAAGAGTGCCTTACAGCAAACATCAATTAACAGACTTAATTGTAGTGCCATTCCAACTCTCTGATGATTATGAAGATATAATGGCCAGGTCTTTAGATCCTAGTGTTGAAAACTTTGATATTGAGGATTATTGTACTAATTTTTCTGAACATCTACAAGAAATTGATGAAATAGAATTTTACAATTCAAAAATTAGAAAAACAACTCAAAAATCTGAGATGGCCACGAAAAATAGTTTTGATGATGTTACTGATCAACTTATATTATTCAAACAAATCCTTGGCACACCAGTTAGAGTGTATCCAGAAAAAGAATATGTAATGTACCACTGCCCATTTCATGACCATGAAGATAAAAAACCTTCATTCCGTGTTAATAAGAAGGGATACTATTGTTATGGTTGTGGAAGGAAAGGTAATTATTGGGATTTTTTGAAAAAAAATTATAGATGAAATTAATATTTAAAAAATTTGGTTGATGATTACAATATAATGAAATATTTTTTTCTAACACATTAAATTTAACCCTAGGACCATTTATTCAAAATCTTTGCTAACTTGTGATGTTATCTATTTTTACTAATGATTTTTAATACTAGCGAATACCTATCAATTTCATTATCGCTTTTATTCATATTTTGAATTAAGAAATCATATTCAGCTAAGTTATTGAGATCATTCATATAACTAATATAAAATAATAAAACGCTATCTGCTATTATTTTAGCTAAATTTCGATCCACATAGGTAATTTGCTCAAAATTACCTTCATGGACTAGTTCATTACGCCTTAAATACAAAAATTTGAATCTATTTCTAATAAATTTGTCATTATGAAATACTTTAAAAACTTGTTCAAGTCTTTTAAGTAGGTTTTCATCTTTTATTTTTCCACTTATTTTTTTGATGATGGTTTCTCCTATCATCCAAAATTTAAGAAATGCATATGGAAGATTTTTTTCAGTACAGGCATCGTAATACAGTCGAAGGAACTCTGTTAAACATTTCCACAATTTCTTTTTTGATTTATCATTCTTAGTTTCTTTCATTAATTCAATATAATGTTCGAAATAAGATAAGTTGTATCTAATTTTTAAATCAATAGAATTAGTAAATCTTACTTCATTAACTTCATTTCTAATAGAATCTAATGTTCGTTCTGGAACGTATTTCAAATAAGGATAAATTAATTTATCTCCCTCCAAAACAATACATGATTTAGCATTAATTTTATCAATAGGCTTATCATCATTGAAATCTATACGTTTTAGGAAACGATACCTCATAAAAGAAAAAAATCCTAAAAACAAATCTAATTTAGAATTTGCTAGCTTTTCTGCAAATTCAAAGTCTCTCGCATTAATCGATATTTCTATAGTTTCTCCATGACTATTTTTAAAAATCTGCATTAATTTATTTAAATTTGATTGATCTTCATATGCTCCATCAATTGTAAACTTCTCTATTACTACCCGTTCAATATCAAATATTTTTAATACGTTTTCATAAATTTTTCTTTCATTTTTGTAGTCTGAATCATCTTCATCTATTAATCTAAACCGTTTTATATTAAGCAAAAAAATAAATTTGAAATTCTTTTTGGAGTTATGTTTAATATTGTTAAGTTTCAAATCCATTTTCTCTAAAAATTTATCACTTAATTCATATATTTCCTCATTCCGTAGGTTATAAATGATTTCAATTAAAGATCCAAGAGCTAAATCTGAAACTTTTAAATTATTAAGTTGAGACTTTAAATCGGTAGTTTCATATAAATGACTTAATATTAAATTTCTATATTCTTCAAAATCAGAACTGGCTGAATAATTATTGTTTTCATATTTAACCTTATTAATGGCAGTTTTTATTAATTCATTGAATTCTTTACATGATTTTTGACATTCCTGTTTAAATTGTAATCTTTTACATTCATGTTCTGTATTTTTAGACCGAATATTATCAACTCAATTTTTTTAGAATCTAATAAACTCTATTAAGAAAACAGCTTAGATATCTTGAAAATTCCTTGTATATTAACTGTTAATCTGGCCCTTCTAATTCTCCAGTGATTGCATTCACTGCTCCTGGTGATGTAGAACTATCTCCAGTTTTTTTGTCGATGAAAGTAATTGAATAATAAGGTTTTCCCTCTATGTAAAATAAGGTGGCAACATAACGATATTTGTTACTATGGTCTGCAGTTTCTTTTTTGTAAATATTAATCGCTTGTTGTTCAGTGATATATTGTTGCTTTGTTTGATTTTGAACTTGGGATTTATTAGTTGTTGAATTTATAGTTGAAACATTAGAAGCATTGGAACTATTTAATGAGTTGTTAAGGCTACTTGTTTTTGGTTGCGATGCCAATATATAAGCTAATGAAAACGAAACAACAGCAATCAAAATAATAACTAACAATATAATTGCATAATCTTTACTTTCCAACTAATACCCCCTTCCACAGAATATTATATTGTCTTTATTACTTAAACTTAATACAATATCAAGTAAAGTGCTTTTACTATGGAATACAACTCTTACAGCAAAGTTCCTTCGTTGGAAATCCTAAAAGTTCAAATATTGTTTAAAAATGTCCTGATAGAAAATTTTTTTTAATTTTGTTTAGTCAACTCTTTTTATGTTGATTTGCCTAATTTACTACCACAATTTTTACAGTATTTTATATTTTCAAAATTATCTAAAACCACCTTGGTTAAATCTTTAAAATTGGACATCCTGATTTAATGAACTGTATTTTTTTAAGAATTAATTGTTTATGATGGATTTTTTAGTTTTATTTCCTATATAACTTCCAACTAATGCAAAGATTATATTTATAGAACTAATAATTAATGCAGATTCAACAGCCCCTATTGTTAATAAAACAGTTATTATATATGGTATAATGGGTAAAATACCGATTAAAGGGCTTTTGTTAGAAAGTAGGACAGTGATAAAACCCCCTACAAATGCACCAATTCCAAATGATATAGTAATAACAAAAAACGATAAGTGAAAATAAAAAGCTAATTCAGTTATACTCGGAGTAATTATGAATACTGTTACAACTCCAATCGCCGTAGCTATAATAGGGTTATAAAGATGTAATTTCAATTTATCATTCAGAAGTAGTACGATAAAAACAATTAAAATACCAATCGCCAAAATACCAAAAATAATCGAAATATCATTCATTTTTTAATCTCCAACTACTTATTTAAAACAATATCACTAACAAAACTAAATATCGTGTTTCATTCATAAGTACTTGAATCTTTCAGTAGAATAGTCTTTACCTCACATTGCATCGTTATTTATGGACCTAATTCTAAAATTAATTTTTTTATGATCTTACTTATGATATTAAAAAAAATATAAAATTGAATTCAATTTATAAACTTTTTATTTTTACAAAATCATGTTTAACTGCTAGAAAGTTCCTTCGTCGCAAGCTCCTCAGTCACAAAAACATAAACCTTATTATAATTCATATTTAACAGTTAAGTACCATAATTATTTCTTTATAAGTGAATTTAAGCATTTTAAAGCGAAATATTTATATAGTCCGGATGACATAATATTACTTACAGGAGTAAAAGTGTTATAGGTGATTCAAATGAAAACTCAACAAAATATGAGACAAATGGTTTTTGTACCCCATAGAGATGGAGAATGCTTAATTGGAAACAGTAACACCGGAAGACTCCATTCACTTGATTGCAGTGCCATTGATATGATGAGGGAAGATCATAAAATACCTACAGATGGTGCAGGATTTACACCTTGCGGCTGGTGCCATGCATGTGGAACCTGCCATGAAACCATTTTTGAAGAAGTCAATGAAGATCCTGAAGGAACTGAACTCTGCATGGACAAAAGAATAATTCAACTATTCAAACAGACAGGATGTGCAAGTTGCAGTTCAAAAAAAGGAATAATCAAAATGTTTCATGATCCTCACGGTGTGAGATTAATCGGAAGAGAAGGCCATTGGTGGATCTACTTTGAATGTGAAGAATGCGGTTACCAAACTGCATGGTGGAAAGCCATGAATAAACTAAAAAATAGTAAATGAAGGTGTGGAATATGAAAAAAGAAAAACGAGTGTGTTTAACACTACCCCAACCTATTCATGAAATGATATGGAAAACTTCGGGTAAACTTAAAGTCAACTACGTTGCAGAATCACTTCTCATTGAGTTCATGGTGGATCCAGATCTTCAAAAAAGAGTAAAAAACAGAATTAGGGATGGTTTTAAACGAAATAAATAAAGCCATCCATTATTTAAGTCATATAAATAATTATGAATTTGATAATTAAGTTGTTAAATGGAATTATTTATTTTTATCACTGTCTTGATGATTTTTCTCTTTAAATTTTATGAATGACCCAATATTTATTCTACGAAATTCCTCTTACTTTTAGAAGTTTTTAATAACATATATATTCAATCCAAACAAAAATCATTAAAAGATCTAAAAAATGTTGCCATCTGATGATATTTAAGGTTGGGTAGCTAAAAGAGATTAGTGTTTAATAAAGTGAACCAATGGAAGTACTTATATGAATATTAAATTGAAAACATTAGCAATTGGTATAATAATTAACATATTACTTGGTTTAATTCTTTCATATTTGCTGGGTGGTATAGGACTCACAGTTGCACTAATTTTAGCTGCCGTTTACGTAGGTTTTAAGGTCGAAAAAAATTATAAAGTTGGGGCATTGAATGGAGCAATTTTGGGTATTATTTTTGGAATTTGTTTTGGAATTTTACTCGATAATTCATTAGGGCTTCTTTATTTGAGAGCCATTGGCCTTGTAATATTCCTTTTATTAATTCCTACAGTGATATTTGGTATAATAGGTGCAATAAGTAGTATAATAGGTATTTATATCAATGAAAAACATCAAAGAGCCTAGCTGATTAAGTTATTAATTGTATGTATTGAGTTAGATGGAGATAAATATGAATTTCAAAAATTTGAATTTAATAATAGGTTTAATTATAGCTATTTTTCTTGCTTATATTATCCCAAATACAATAGGTAGTTTAATTGCTGTGTTCTTAGGAGCAATGTATGTAGGTTATATGATTGAAAAAAATTATAAGGAAGGCATATTTAATGGTGCAATCCTTGGAGTACTTTATGCTATATTTGCAGCAATAGCAACTTATTACATTATGAACTATCATTTTGTGTCTGTAAGTGAATTAACAACTTGGATTTTCAGTTTAATCATATTATATGTAGTTTGTGGAGTACTTGGAGGAATTTTTGGAACTTTCATCAAAAACCTAAAAATACTTTCATTTGATAAAGTTGGAGAGTAATATTTTTTACTATCCTATTGTTATAAAATGATATTTCAATAAATCCTTTAGGGTCTTATATATTTTTCTTTTTTTTGAAGCGTTAATTTTTAGTATTTTAAGTATTATTTATTTTTATTTTCTAAAAATAATTTGATAATTAGCATATATCTGAATTTTTATCGAGATTTAAATCCGATACATACGTTAAAATCGTAAACAGCTTTTAATAACACCAAACCATTAAAAAAACGTTGAAAACCAACTTTTATTCTTTATTCCACTCCCGTGGATTTAGATTACAATTTAAAACGCATAAATCGTTCTAAAAAACATCTAGAAAAATGAGATCTCAAATGGAGTTAGTTATCCTCTTATGGATTTTATATAGGTATTAAAGCAATTATAGTAATGGAAAAAAAATCAGCACTACCTGTTGCCATTATAATCCATTCTGGAGTCCGACACGATTCAAAAATTTTCTCAGAAATAATGGAAAACCTACAAAAAAGAAGAATAATCAGAAAAAACGACACAATAATATTCGACAGATGATATTACCGCGATAGAAACTACAATTTAAATATAACCAACACAAAAACAAGATCCAAACAAAAACTTAAAAAAAAAAGGGTTTCTACAAAGCCGAAAAAATTAGAAAATTTCATAGTTATTTATAATATTTAGAGTGCGTTCAGAAAGTTGGTATCGATACTCTAAAGAAGTAAATAATAATCAGTTTAAGGAGATGAAAAGATGGTAGAAATAAAATGGATGCCTGTAATAATTGGTTTAGTAATAGCAATAATATTGAGTATTATTCTAGGATTATTCCTGGGTTCTTGGGGAGATATCATTGGATTTTTGATAGCAACTATTTACGTTGGTTACAGTGTTGGTGGAGACTACATGAATGGGGTCGTACATGGTGCATTAGTTGGTATTGTTGCAGCTATAATGGTGGGTATACTTGCAATACTAGGGTTAAGCCCTATACTTGGAGCTGTAGCAGTAGCAGGAAATATGTCGGCATTAATTTTAGGTATCATAGTAGATGGAATCATTGGTGCAATAGGTGGAGTCATTGGTGTCTTAATAAAGGGTTAAGGTAGTATAATCAGATTCGAATTGCGAAATGGTAACATCACAAATTATTGAACCGAATGATGAATAACAATTTAATTATTTTTTTAACTGACTATTTTATCCGTTCAATGTTTCAATAAAATTGAGATTTTAATAATATTTTGTCAATTTTTAATTTTCGATTTCTTGATTTTCCATGTTCAACTCAATTTAGATCCAAAAGGAGGAAGCACTTTCAAAGAGAGGTGCAATTTGTGTAATGTGCTACTTGGAAGACTAATTATCTTTGATGTATTGAACTTATTCCCACATTTCATGGTATCTTTCTAATGTACCTATGTGAATAGATAAGAAATTGAGGTGTTGTTCTTGAGTCATGGGTATCAACTCAATCAATTTTGTGGGGACTATATTTTCTCTTCTTTTGGAAATTGGAGCATTTAACTTTTTTTATATTTGTGAGATGACCATATGATATTCTTTTTCTTGGAGTAGCCATATAAATCTCTTTTTCATTATAGGGCTATTGGGGTCTATTTCCTTAAAATGGCCATAAATATTCATGAAATGACTATAGAAACTTCCAATACTTGAAAGGGCTATAGATATTCCCATTCATGAGAAGACCAAGATCATTCCATTTTTTGGGAGGGCCAATGAAACTCCCATTATCCTGAGAAGGTTATACTAACTTTGTTTCATGATAAGGCCATAGATTCTCCATTTTTGTGCGATGAACATTGGGACATCCAATTCTTGAAAAGGCCATAGAAACGTCCAATATTTGTGAAGTCCAAAGAAACTCCCATTTCATGGGAGGGCCATAGATTTTTGACTCAATTTTTTATTATAGATGTAAATATTTATCATTTCATTTATCCGATTTTGGAATCATTAATGGAATTTTTTATTAAGTTTTTGGTGTGTGATATTCTGCATAGATCATTATGCGACCTATTCGAGACTGATTATTAATAAAAAAACACCATAATGGAGTGGAATGATAAAATGAGTATTTATGTTTACAGGCAATTTGTTCAAAACATTTAAATTAATTTATTCAGAAAGAGTTATTATGGAAATAAGTGCTATATTTGTTTTAATAATGAGTATTCTTGTATTAATTTTCTCTATTTTAGTAATCAATCATTATAGATTACATCCTGAAAAAGATGGAACGATCCTATCTATTTCGTTAGTTACTCTAGGAATTATTCTTGTTATAGGTGCAATTACGGATCTTACCAGTTTATTAATACTATTGTATTTGATTATATTCTTACTCTATTACAAATATACTTTAAATAAAAACCCTGAAATCAGGAAAAATAGAGAAAAAGGTAAGGAAATATTAAAAAAACATCCAACTTACAAGATTTTAAGAATTTCCCAATATATAATGCTAGCTTGTGCTATCTTTTTGAGCTTAATTATCTCAATAATTGTAATATTTAATATAAAATTTTAGTGAGAAGTCATCAACTTTCAAATTTATAAAAAGTGGATTAATCGATTCAATGCAGATAATCTTATATTATTAGTACACAAATCAACTAAAAAATGGGTTTCTACAAACCCATAAATTAAAAAAAATAATGAACTTTTAGAGGTAAAATGAAATCGTACATAAGCATTATCATTATTATAATAGGTGTGATTGCTTTTTTAGTTACTCGAATTGTACATGATCCAAGTTATAATTTTAGTCTTGGTGCAATCATAATTATTATTATTGGACTAATTTGGATGTATTTCGATTCTAAAGGTCCAGATCGTAAATTTAACTTCAGAAAAACGGATTCTGTTGATAACTGTACAAAATGCAAATATTACAATAAAAGATCTTTTAATGGTGTAAATGCAGATTGTAAGTTTTTATATATAAAAGTAGACGAATTCCATGTTTGTGATTTATATAAAAAAATTAACTAAAAATTTAGATTCTACATTGCTATTTTTTTGAAGGGTAATATTATTAAGAATCAGCATATAATCATGATTGATTGCAGTGCAATTGATATGATTGGGGAAGACCATAAAATACCCACAAATGGTGCAGGATTCACACTCTGTAGATGGTGCCATGTATGCAGAACAATCCACCAAGATATTTTTAGGAGACAATCAGATCCAGAGAAACTGAACTCTGCATGGACAAAAGAATAATTCAACTATTCAAACAAACAGGATGTGCAACTTGCAACTCCAAGAAAGGAATAATAAAAATGTTCCCAGATCCCCACGGTGTGAGACTAATCGGAAAACACGGCCACTGGTGGATATACTTCGAATGTGAAGAATGCGGCTACCAAACAGCATGGTTGAAAGCAATAAATAAACTAAAAAATAGTAAATAACGGTGTTAAATATGAAAAATGAAAAAAGTGTGTTTAACACTCCCCCAACCCATCCATGAAATGATTTGGAAAACATCTGGAAAACTAAAAGTCAACTACGTTGCCGAATCACTACTGATAGAATAAATGGTGGACCCAAAGCTACAAAAAAGAGTTAAAACTAGAATCAGAGAAGGTTTTAAACGAAATAAATAAAGCCCCTTTCTTTTTTTCACTATAAACATTCTAAAGAATCTTATATGAAATAAACATTTAGAAGAATATATTTGATAATCTAAGATTGATAATTGGGTTCAAAATCATATTTTAAAAAAATAAGTAGTCTTTAACCGCTTATCAATTATTTATTTCATTAATAACTTTATCAACCAATAAACTTACTTCATTACCTATTTTTGTAAATTTCTTTTCTATTCCCCAAGAAAAACGAATACGTTCTAATTTAAATAATTTTGTTCCAATCTTTATAAGATCCTCATTTAATTCCTCTTTGGTTTCATACGAAGATAAAATTAATATTTGCATTCCAATTGAACTAAATCTTTTTCCCATATTTGTATAAAATGATCCAAATTTCTCTTCTTCATTTTTATACACGGATTCCCATAATATTTTAAATTCATTTAACTTAGATAAAATTGCTTTCCGATTATCATTTATATTAGAATTAGAACCATTTATTGGAGATGCAGGGTTATTAATCCAGATTCCATTGGAAAAAATATCATTATAATTACTTAATTCTTTGTTTATTGATTCTTGTGCCTTACTAATTTTTTCAAGTTCTTTAACTACTTCATTAAATCCCTTCTCTTCGCTGGAAAGTACATTAAAATAAGCACCAATATCTAAAATATGTTCTGTAGTTCTTTTAGATTCTTCTAGTCCCCCATAATAAGTTATTTTAGCGTTGTACTTATTAGGAAAATTTTTTATTCCATAATACCCTATTGTTGAATCAAAGAATGTTTTAATTTTGTATTTAGGAGGCATTGATCCAATTCCTTCTTTTATAAAAGCAATTTCATTTATATCATGTCCTATGCTACTAATAAGCTTTGGATCGAACTTTATTTTCACATCTTTGGCCAATCCTTTACCAACATTTTCTACAATTAAGTTAATTATACGATTCTCAAATTCAAAATATGCTACTACATAAGGAGCAATTTCTTGATCTCTAGTTTCCTTCATTTCTTGAAGAGTTAATTGAGATACCTTTGCAGATTTTTCAGTTGAAACAGCCATATCATATGTTTTCCATACATAAATTATTAAAAAAATTAGAGTAATCATTTGTATTATTGCAATAATTATATCCATAATATCTTTGTCAGCTGCCAACAATGGTATTGTCATGATATCATCCGTTTTCCTTAACTTATTTACTAAGTATTATAACTTTCATGTCTATCTTTTTCATAATTAATCCAGTTAACTCAACAATCATTTTTGTTATTATATGTCAATGAAAAACAAAGAATTTTCATGCTTTAGGAACAATATGGTTAGATTCCCTCCATTTCATGAGGAGGCCATAATTATTAATTACATTTTTAGAAATGAATTAGATCAAAATTTTATGAAAAACTATTTTTTGAAATATTTTTTGTATAGTAAAATTTGAATTGTTTTGAGATTTTTTATTAAGATTTTTGTGTGTGTGTTTTTTTTAAGTATTATATATGGGGAGAAATATAATAATAATCATGGAGAATGTAATACAAATAATGGAGGAGATAAATAAAGGTAAGAATATTATCTTCTACAATAAGAACATCTACGATTGTTATGACCAATTACAAGATGATTATGTTTGTATTTATTTCAATGAACCTACACCGGTCAAGGGCAAATTGATCAAAATAATTAATGAAATAACTGAAGACGATAGACCTTCATTAAACCGTAAAACCATTGCTGCACTTAAAGAAATTTTGATCAAAGGATTAAAATATGAAAGGTTAATTATTTGTTTTAATCATTTTGACAGTTTAACTAACAAGTCTGTGAAAGTTTATCAGTCACTTAACAGTTTGGAGAACATTCAGTTTGTTTGCAGTTTCAATAAAAAATTTAAAAAAGAAATATATCCATTTTATTCACAGTTTGAACTTGCTAACAAGGAGGAGTATGAAAAGAAAACTGTTAAAGATGAAATTAACATGACTTTTCCTCTTTATTTGTTCATAGCATTACTTTGTTTTGTTATTTATCTTAAAGCTGCATCATCACTTTACATGGCCTTCATTTTAATTGGAGCTGCATGGTTTTCCTTAATAATATTTAGAACATTAATTTTCATAGGGGGCCGACCATGAGAAGTTACACCCACATAGCTGGTGCTCTGGTTCTGTTCTTAGTATTTGCTTATATATT
The DNA here is from genome assembly GCF_000191585.1 of Methanobacterium lacus. Lineage (NCBI taxonomy): Archaea > Methanobacteriati > Methanobacteriota > Methanobacteria > Methanobacteriales > Methanobacteriaceae > Methanobacterium > Methanobacterium lacus. Next base: position 1,127,863 of record NC_015216.1, on the reverse strand, counting down.
TGATTTAAATCAGATTTTTGTAGGTTTAATATTTGCAGCTTTGAGTTCAGTTTTTCCAGACATTTTAGACAACTTAATAAGCGAACACAGAGGATATGGCCACTCAATAATGTGGATCATCTTAGCTGTATTCATATTATTCTTTAATTTCACAATGGGATTTGCAATTATCATAGGATTACTATCTCACATTTTACTTGATTCAATTACCACCCATGGAGTTCCTATTCTTTATCCTATAAGAAAGACCAATTTCATTGTTTTAAATGCAAACAGACGAGTCAAAACTGGTACAAATCAAGATAATGCCGTATTCTTGGCATTGGTTTTTTTATTAATCACCATTTTATGCTTAAATATAGCATTTACTCAGATAAGCGCAATAAATCCTTTCCAATCATTTGCAGCACAAAGTCCTTCCACAAACAGGAACATGGCCATAAATGCTTCAAATGATTTAAAAACTAACTTTGATTTTGATTTACACTTGAATCAGAATGATAAAAATATTACCGTTAAAAAGATCAGCGAAAATGAAACCAATTACTTGATAAAAAATGTAGAACCTGGAGGTTGACATAATATGAAAAAATGCAGAATTTTCTGTGATGTGTATGGTGCAAATGTGAATCATTCTGAATGTATGAAATGCAAACTCAAAAAAGATTGTATCAAAGTTAAACTGCCAATTTTAAATAATAAAGATTTAATAAAATTTATTTAATATATTGTAGAACGAAATGTCATGGTCGATTTGGAACTGTCATTAGCAGCATAATCTTTAAATTTGGGATGTGCAATTATTAAAATTTGATTTATACATTCTGATTGATGCCACTTATTTTCATTTTCATATTGAGCAAAATATTTATTTTCTAAATCCTCTAAATCATCTATAATATAATATAATTCTAATAGCGTGTTTAAAGTAATTTGGTCATTGTTTTCATCGTTATATCTTTTTATATTTTCATATAATTCCTTAGTTTTAAAAAATATCTTTTCCCTATCTGAGAAATAAAAGTCTAAAAACTTTTGAAGAGTTTCGATAGTCAATTCCTGTCTAAATATGTTTGCGAAATCATCCACTTTCAGTTTTCTATTTTCATTCAAAAAATTTTCTTTAACTATTTTTAACTCATAATCATATTCCCATATATCATCTTTAAGTCTGACAAACTCTTCGTCTGCCAATTCCAATATTGCACTTAATTTGGCCAATTGATGTTGAAATTTGTGAGGAATATATTGACCTTTTTTATAAGTTAATTTATGTTGTATGGACGCATGAACATCCATTAATAATGTTCTGATTTGTATTTCAGCTGTTAAATCCTTTAAATTTTGATATTCATATTGTTTTAAATCATCATTTTTAATTTTAATAATAAAATGTTTAGATCTATAACCAAACTTTTCTGCATCTAATAAATCAGATTTATTCACCGATTTTTTAACATCAAATTCCTCTTTAATGATTTTTGAAATTATTTCTAAATCATCAGAAAAATAACAAATAATTCTAATGCCACAGATATCTTCTATTTCCTTAAAAGGATTCTTATAGCTTTTTCTTTGAATTTTCTCATAAAATTTATCAAAATCTTTAATTCTACATTCTATTCGAAATTTATCTACCTTGCTTTTTAGTGATTTTTCTAGATCATTTTTCAATATTTTTCCTAATTCAAGATAATTGTCGTATTTTTTTTGATATTCACGTTTTAAGTCATTTTTTGTGAGATTTATTGAATCTGAATCCGAAAAATTATCTATTTCAGGGTTATATTCATATTTTCCACCACATTCACAATATTTATTTTCTAAAATTTGTTCTGAAAATATTTTGGATTGTTTGCCACACCGATTACATTTAATATCTTTGATGAATTCGGAAGTTCCCATATTATCACCTAATAAATATTGCTTAGTTATTGCTTAGTTATTGCTTAGTTATTGCTTAAAAATGGATTTATTAAACTAAAATATAATGTGCACCAGGTCCAGAACCTTCTAATGCAATAATTCCTTTATCAACTAACTCTTTTAAGTCGTTTAAAGCTGTTGATCTACTGATACCGATGTTAATACTCCGATATTCCTTATTTGTTATTCGATTTTCTAAAAATAGGTAATCTATTGCTTTTTGTTGTCTCTTATTTAATTCCCTTAAGATTTCATCTGTTATTTTATATTTATTAAGTATAACAACAAAATCACCCGCTTTAATCTCAAAAATAGGTTTAGGAAGTCCTGCTTTTAAACAACTTTGGATTATCCGTTCTATTCCTGTTCCCCAATGTTCAATAAATTTGATATCAAAAAAACGTTTAGCTATTAAAGGATTTCTTGGATGAGAATTATGGGGTTTTTTAATATCTTCAACTGTCAAATGTTCAGGAAGGGGTCCACATCCCCAAAATTCTAATCGATCGTTGAAAATTCTTATTTGAATATTAGAACTTAACTTGTAATTTCTATGACAAATACAATTAGTAATTGATTCTCTAATAGCTGCTATAGGATATTCCCATTCATCTATTCTTTCAGTTCCGACAATAGTAGTTTTAAGATTTATATGGTCTTTTACAAATTCTATGGCTTTCGTTCTTTGATCAATGATATTTCCAGGAAAAGTTTTTCTATCAACAAAATCGATGGCTTTGGTGCCTTTAAATCTACCGCATTGTATTTCCGCTTGTCTAACAAATCTTTGAGGATCTTTTCCGAAAAGTAAAACAGCAGCATTAGTAAGTTTACCATCTTTAACTAAATCTAATTTACTTAAAGTTTCTTCAATAGATAATTCAGGATCTAAATCTCTGTTTCTTTGTTTATTAGTTTCATTTACAAACCATTTGAGTTTATCAACATCAATATCATCCTTTAAAGCATTTTCACAAATTTTTTCATCCCAATATACTCCACTATGACCTTCTAAAATCATTCTTTTAATTTCAGATGATGATAATTTTTGATTTGTTTTTCCAACCCTAATAAATGCTTTATCTCTGAAAAATACGGGCTTTTCTTCATTCTCTTCTACTTCGATAATGACAACATTGTTATTATTCTTTTTCAGGACTGTGATAGTGGGAAAAATATGAGGATCTGTGTTTCTTTGGATTTCATTTGCCAAATTTTCCAATGTATTTTTACCTAAACTAACTCCAACCACTTCTTTATTGTCATTTATTCCTACCAATATTGAACCTCCATTTTTATTGGAAAAAGCAGAAATAGCTGTGTAAATAGGGTTATGTAAAGATAAAGAGTTTTTAAACTCTATTTTCTCAGACTCTCCATTTTCTATCATCTTTGATAAATTTATCACAATTAAACCTCTTAATACTATATTCACAAATTATTATTTAATTTATCATTTATACTATTAACAATTTTAAATATCAAGATAAAATATTTTTATACGCGCGTGGTGTTTTTGGCGTTAGTATAGAAAGCATCAAGAATATCTTGAATTAATTTATCAGATTATATGATCTATGCAAAACTCTTGCTTACTACACACTCTTATGTAAACTATATAAACCTACTAATAACTACGCACACGTATGCAAACCTATGCAAAACCATTGCTAACTACGTAAACCTATGCAAATCTATACAAACTTACTACTAACTGCTTACACCTATGCAAACCTATGCAAATTCACTACTAACTGCGTACACTTATGCAAACTTATGCTAACTAACTACCACTTATACCTATGCCCCGATTATATATTAGGAGGCTCGTTACCTACATTGGAAAATAAGTAAAGATTATTGATAAAATGCTAGAAATTCTTTTATTTGTTTTAAGATAGTTTCATTATCAACTATCCGGAGATTCCGGATAGTTCAAAAGAAAATTATAATTAATAATTTGTTCGTCATAGCGCGGTATGGCGAAGTAAAAATTTTTTAGGATAATATGAAAATGGATATTAAGGGTTATTTTTTCTCAATTAAAACAGATTGCGGTTTAAGGATTTTTACTTTTGGATCATTAATTTGAACAATTTTTAATAGAATTAATAAAAACACTGTTTATGTTAATTTTGATATTTTTTTAATTAAGAATTAATCTATTAATTTATATACTTCTTATTGTGAATATTAGAATATAACTGGGGTTATGGGGGTATTAGGGTAGAGTCTAATCAGAATGATATTAAATTTATCAATGAATTTAGAACTAGGAAGCAGTATATTGATCCTGCCCTAAAAAAAGTTGGTTGGCTAACGAAATATATTAAAGAAGAAGTCAATCCAATTAAATCAAATTTTAAAAACAAAAATTTTGTTTATTTTGATGGAAATATCGAAAAAAATGTCGATAGATTCATAGACTATATATTATTAGATGAAGACAACACACCTTTAGCCATTATAGAAGCTAAAAGATACTCCAAAACACCAGATATTGGCCGTATACAAGCCCGTACATACGCAAAAGATATCGAAGAACAACTAACATTTAAAATACCTGTTTTTTTAACTAATGGTGAAAAATGGGTTTTCATTGATGAATATGGCATTGAAAGAAAAATTAGTGGCCCATTTTCACAAACAGATCTAAAAAGACGACGTGACCTATACGAAAATCGTAAAGATCCAAGAACAGTTAAATTAAGTACCCATATCGTGGATAGGCCTAGAAGTGTGCAGATTGTTCGTAAATTGAGTGAACATTTTGCTGAATGTCATAAAACTGCATTGATTGAGATGGCCACAGGTACAGGAAAGACCAGAGTGGCCGTGACCATTATAGACCTTTTAATCAGAGCAAATATGGTACGTAATGTTCTCTTCATTGCTGATCGTGTAGCACTCATAAGACAGGCTAAGGACAATGGGTTTAAAAAATATTTCAATGAACCTGTAGCAGATCTTAGGGATGGATTTAATCCTAACAGCAGATTATACGTCTCCACAGTTCAAACTTTGATGCAAGGTAAAAAAGGTAGAATGTTTGAAAAGTTCTCACCTGGATTTTTCGACCTAATTGTCTTTGATGAGGCACACCGATCTATTTACGATAAAAATAATTTGTTGTACCAATACTTTGATAGTATTAAGATAGGTTTAACAGCTACACCCCGTGAAAGGGAAACTCAAAGTACTGTTGATTTATTTGGATCTGCCACAGCAGAATATTCCTACGACGAAGCTGTAAGAGATGGTGTGCTTGTTCCATACTCTGCACATATAATATCTACTAAAGTATTGGGTGAAGGTATTCAAAAGGATAATCTTGATAAGTTTCTTAAAGACATTTTAAGAAGGCAAGAAGTCGATCCTGATAATTTTGAACCTACCGGTGCCCAATTTGACAGAATATTTATGGACGACAACACCAATGCCCTTATAATTAAAATATTTATGGAATCCTGTTACAAATCTGATGAAGGTAAACCTGCTAAAACGATTTTCTTTTGCGCAAGCAGACATCATGCTAGTCATATGAAAGAAATGTTTGGAGAATTGTTCCCGAAATTTTCAGATGAAGTACAAGTGATAACTTCTGACATGGCCCGGTGTGAAGATGAAGTTGAACGATTTAAAAAACAATCTAATCCAAGAATAGCTTTATCTGTAGGTATGCTTGATACTGGTGTAGATATTCCTGAAGTTTGCAACTTAGTATTTGTAAAACCTGTCTATTCATCTATAAGATTCTGGCAAATGTTAGGAAGGGGTACAAGAAATTTAGAATCATGTAAACACAAAGACTGGCTACCTGAAAATAAAAAAAATGACTTTCTAATATTTGATTTTATGATAGGTGGCCACTCAAACATAGAGTACCATGAGCTCGAAAGAAGCAAAGGATCTATAGTACCAAACGATGTCTTAACTACCATATTCAATAATCGGGTTGCTTTACTTGAAAAGGATTTAACACCTATTGAAAAACAGATAATATCCAAAAAAATCAGTGCCACTATCAACAATCTAGATGAAGATTTTTTCCTTGTAAGAGAAAAAAGATCTGTAATCGCTGAGATTAAAAATAGTGCTGATTTAAAGGATAATATCGGTAGTTTGATCGATGATATTTCTCCGATAATAATTACACAGTTTGGTTCAAATTCAAAAGTATCATCATTTATTTTAAGGGCAGAAAAACTCTTTGATTACGTTCTGGAAAGGAATAAAGAGAAGATTGAGGAAAAACGGCGTGAATTTACATTCATGATTAAAGTTGTTCTAGAGAAAGATAATCTTCAAGCAGTAAGTGAGAAAAAGTCACAGCTTATTACAGCCATAAAACCAGAATTCTGGGAAGATTTAACCTTTGAAGATGTTGAATTTCTCGTCAATGAAGTTGCCCCTCTTATGAAGTACTTTGAACCAACTGGCCAACCCATAGTTGATATACCTGTAGTTGATGAAATTTTAAGCTGGACAGAATTTCAAAAGGAAATTAAAGAAGACGAAGAACTCAACCGACTACTCGAAAGAAATGAAGCAGTTAAAAAGTTAAAGGAAGGTAAAGGAATAAACTCTTTAGAATTAATTAAACTTGAGAGAGAACTTTCAGCTTTAAAACCTGAAATTACCATTCAATCTATCCAAAAAAGTCAAAATATAGACTTTTTACAATTTTTAAGAGACATTATCCACATTAAAAGGGAAGATAACCCTCGGGCAATGATTGAAAAACGTTTTGACGATTTCATCACTTCAAATCAACAGTACAATTCAAAACAGCTGGAGTTTTTAATGCTTCTAAAGATGGTCTTTGCAGAACGAAAACACATCGAAATGAGAGATCTTGGTGGACCTCCTTTCGAAGAAGAAAATCCATTAGATTTGTTTACTTATGATGAATTAAAAGGAATTGTAGAAAAGTGTAATAGTATTAAGATGTGTTAAATCGGTGCATTAGATGGTTAATAAAGAAAGAGTTAAAATTGGTCGAAATGATCCTTGTCATTGTGGTAGTGGTATAAAGTACAAAAGATGTTGTTTAAACAAAGATAAAAACTTAAATCGAAGTACTTCAAATCAAAAAAATTTAGAAGAAAATGATGAATTAAACAAGAACAAAATTAAGGATATACCTTCTTTTCAAAAAATGGAAGATTCCATCAAAGGTATGGAATTTTTGAAAAGTGTTACAGAAATTGGTTTATTAGATGGTCTTATACCAATGGGTTTGGATGTTGACGCTTTAAAGGAAACATTATCCGAAGTTGATGGATTTGTCGAAGAATATCATGACATCACAAGTGTACCTGATAAATTTAATGAAGCTTTTTTAAAATGTGGCTGGGTATTTTATATGTCGATGAATCATGAAGTAGTAACTAACTCCATTAAATTATATGAACAAAGAAAATTTAATCAAGCAGAAAATATTTTAATAAACTATTATGATGAAAATATTGAACTTTTTATACAATGGTTAGGATGGATAGATGAATTTAAACCAAGATTAGAATTGATAGAAAAAGTTTATGAAGATTACGCTAATGAAAGATATCACGCTTGCATTCCGGTTCTATTAGCTGTTATTGATGGAATAGTATTTGATAATAAAGAAACTGGAAATAAAGGATTTTTTGGAGAAGAAAATAAATTAACTGCTGAAGATTCTATTGCAGCACATATTACAGGACTTCCAGAATTACAAAAAATATTGTCTTCACCACGTACAAAAACAACTACAGATGAATTGACAATTCCTTATCGTAATGGAATACTCCATGGACGTGATTTAAATTATGCCAATAAATCCGTTGCAATTAAACTTTGGGCTACATTATTTGCTTTAAAAGACGGTTTAGTAGAAATAAAGAAATCCAAAGAGCCTAAAGAGGAAGAAAAAGATTTAACTTTCAGTGAATTAACGGCTTCAATTAGGAAAAATGATATGAGGGAAACTCTACTGAAAAAGTGGAAACCACGTAATTTAGAAATTAATAAAGATTTTCCAGAATTTAGCTTATCTTCAGATTATCTTGAAGGAAGTCCTGAAAGAACTTTAGTTGAATTTTTTGAACTCTGGATGAAAAGAAATTTTGGATATATGGCTCAAAAAATGGATCATAGAACATTGAAAGAATATAGTATCGGTATTATTGCTGGAAAATTTAGCAGAGAAATATTCAATAAGAAAAATCTTAAATCATTCAAAATTTTAGAAATAATTGATGAAGCTCCTGCAATATCAGAAATAAAAACAGAATTAGTAATTGAGAAAAAAGAAAGACAGCTAAAAAAAGAAATTACTTTTAGAATAATTTATGAAGACGAAAAGGGCCAACCAGAAATTAGGACCATGAATAATGGTTCTTGGAAGTTTATCAGTTGTTTCGGAGAAATAGATAATATATAATCATTATCAGGTGATTGATTTAATGTTTACAGAAGGAGATTTGCCAAAAGTATGGAAAATTAAAAAGTTAACAGAGATTTGTGATGTGCGGGATGGGACCCATGATTCTCCAAAATATAAAAATGAAGGGTATCCTCTTGTCACTTCAAAAAATGTTGCAACGGGTTTTATTGACTTTTCTGATGTGAATTTAATTTCTAAAGATGATTATGATAATATAAATAAACGTTCATATGTGGATGATGGGGATATTTTAATGCCAATGATTGGGACCATTGGTAACCCAATAATTGTAAAAAAAGATCGAAAATTTGCAATTAAAAATGTAGCTTTGATAAAGTTCACAAAAACTGATGTTTCTAACAAATATGTTAAGCTATTTTTAGAAAGTATTCATTTTAAACATTATATTAAAAAAATTAATAGAGGAGGAACTCAGAAATTTATTTCCCTTAAAGATATTAGAAACTTTCCAGTTATTTTACCACCAATAGAAAAACAAAACAAATTAATAAAAATCTTGGAAAAAGCTGAAAAAATAAAAGAATGGCGAGTGGAAGCTGATAAATTAACTGATGAATATTTGAAAAGTGTATTTTTAGAAATTTATAATTCTGCATCTCATCATCCTGATCTAAAAGCAGACTATCTGTCGGAATCATTAAGGGATGTTAAAAATGGATTAAGTAGGCGAAGAAAAATCTCTGAAAATAAAGGCGATATCGTTTTACGTTTAAAAGATATTAGGGAAAATAAAATCGATTTAACTGAATTGAACAGGATTCCGCTAAATGAATTAGAAAAAGAAAAATATGGTGTAGAAAGAAATGATCTATTATTCATTAGAGTGAATGGAAATAAAGATTATGTGGGTCGTTGTGCTGTTTTTAGAGAATTTAATGAAAATATCTATTTTAATGATCATATTATGAGAGTTAAAATTGATTCAAACCAATTCAATCCTATTTTTTTAGCATTTTTAATAAACAGTGAGTATGGTAAAAAACAATTAAAAAATCATTTAAGAACTTCAGCAGGTCAGTATACTATAAACCAAAAAGGTTTAGAAAGATTAAAATTTTATCAACCTGATATATCTCTTCAAAATAGCTTTGTTGATTTATTTAATAAGATAGAGATCTTAAAAAAAGATCAATTCAATTCAGAAATAAAAATTAAAGAATTATTTGACACATTAATGCAAAAAGCGTTCAAAGGGGAACTTGTATGTTAGATCCAGAGCTTAAATCTAAAATTAACAAATTATGGGACATGTTTTGGAGCAGTGGGATATCCAACCCTCTCCAGGCCATAGAACAGATGTCCTATCTTATTTACATGAAGCGTTTGGATGATGATGAGAGGGCCAAAGAACAAAATGCAAAATTCAGTGAAGAGGAATATGAATCATTGTTTAAAGATTGTTCTGATTGTCGCTGGTCTAAATGGAACAACATGGCAGCAGACGAAATGTTAATACATGTAAGAGAAAAAGTTTTTCCATTTTTAAGAGATTTAGGAGATGAAAATTCTTTATATAGGCGTTATATGAAAGATGCAGTTTTTGCAATTCCTACAGGTTCCCTTCTCGTCGAAACCACAAGCATCATTGATGAAATGCATATTAAAGAACAAAATTTGGATACTAAAGGAGATATCTATGAGTATCTCTTGTCTGAACTTAAAACTTCTGGAAAAAATGGACAGTTTCGTACACCTCGACATATTATTCAAATGATGGTTAAAATAGTGGATCCAAAAGTTAATGAAATTATCTGCGACCCTGCATGTGGAACTGCGGGATTTTTAGTAAACTCATATCGACACATTCTAAAAGCAAACACTTCCCAAGAACTAATAAAAATAGATGATGAAGGCCAGGAATACAATTTTAAGGGTGACAAACTCAGTAAAAGTGAATATTTAGCTTTAAAAAATAATTCCTTATTTGGATTTGATTTTGATCAGACCATGGTCCGAATATCACTTATGAACCTAATGATGCATGGCATAAGCAATCCACAGATCGATCAAATAAATACCATTTCAATGCGATACAATCAGAATCCTAACTTTGATGTTGTTCTGGCCAACCCACCATTTAAAGGAAGCATAAATAAAGATGAACTTAATGATGACTTCTCAATAAATACTACTAAAACAGAGATATTATTTTTGGAATTGATGTACAATATTCTTAATATTGGTGGAAGATGTGCAGTTATTGTACCCCAAGGAGTTTTATTTGGAAATTCAAGAGCCCATAAATCTATCAGAAAAAAATTATTAGAGGATTGCAGATTAGATGCAGTAATATCTATGCCTTCGGGAGTATTCAGACCTTATGCTGGAGTATCTACAGGAATTTTAATCTTCACCAAAGGTGAGCCAACAGCAAAAGTTGGTTTCTATGATATGGAAGCAGATGGATACACTTTAGATGATAAAAGAACTTTCATAGATGGTAAAGGAGACATTCCAGACATAATTGAGAAATTTAAAAATTCAGAACCTGAACTATTCCAAGATAGAAAAGCTAAACATTTTTACGTCCCATATGAAGAAATTAAAGAGAATGATTACAGTTTAAGCATATCCAACTACAAAGAAATAGAATACGATGAAATAGAGTATGAATCTCCTGATGTTATTAAAGAAAAAATTTTAGAACTTGAAAAGAAAATTATTAAGGGATTAGAAGAGTTGGATTTTCAAATGAACAACAGAAACAATTTGGAGGATTAATATTGGAAAAGTTTGAAGAAAGAGGCGTTTTCTGGGTGCCAGAGAAAAATGTAAAATTATCTGGTGTTTTAAGATTCGATCCTCAAGAAAAAATTGAACTGGAAATATTTGGTTCAAAAGGAGAAACAAACTATCCTCTTTTTTCAGGAAAAATTCATCATGAAATAATGTTAGGAGTTATATCTGGCAGAAATGTAACATTATATCACTGTCATCAAATAAAAGGTCAAATTAAAGATAATGAATTTATGACATTAATTTTTGATATAAATACTATTTTTTTGGGTTATCATTTTAAAAATAAAAAAGATATTTGTTTTAATAGTCTTGATATTGAATATTCATATCTAGAAGACTGGGTTGATCGCACTGGATTTAATGTTTATCCTATTTTAAATTCAAAGAGATATATTGAAGAATATACAACTACCTACAAATATCCACAAAATGTTCATGCAAAATTAGACAATTTTCAAATTCAAATCAGATTCAGATTTCAACCTTTGCAATACAAATACAAAATTGATTTAAAACAAGATACTTACTTAGAAATAATTCCAAATGAAGTTATACATTTTAAGGAGTATAAACAAAAAATACTTGATAATATTCAAAATTTTTTAACTTTAGGGATTAGTGAACCTTTATTCCCTATAAATATCACTGGAAAAATTAAGAAAAATAATGTCAAAAATGACGATAAATATCCCAATTATACAAATATTGAGATATTTTACCGTACAATAACAGCTCATTTTCCTAAAAAACAAATGAATACTTGGGATATGTTTTTTTCGTTAGAAGATATTAATTTTAATGAATGTCTAAATAATTGGTTTAGAAAATATGAAAATCTTAAACCTGTAATCCAATTGTACTTTGGAATTCTTAATAACCCTTCACATTTAGAAAATAACTTTATAAATCTTGCTCAAGCCATTGAATCATATCACCGAAGAACATTTCAAGGTAAATATATGCCTACTAAAGAATACAAAAAATTGAGCAAAATTCTTAAGGAAAAAATTCCAGAAAAGATAGCCAAAGATCATAAAAATAGTTTAAAATCCAAAATAGATTTTGGAAATGAATTTTCTTTACAAACAAGACTATATGAAATTTTTGAGAAATATGAAGATGTATTAAAGATAAATATTAACAACCAAGATGAATTCATAAAGGATGTAAAAAATACAAGAAATTTTTTAACTCATTACAATAAAAACCTTGAAATAAAAGCTAAAACTAAAAATGAAGATTTATTTGATCTAATACAAAAACTCAAATTTATGTTAGAAGTTTGTTTTTTATTTGAATTAGGAATAAATTCAACTAAAATCATGAAATTAGTTTCTCAAGATAAAAGATACCAAACCAAATACCAGTTTTATGATTGATAAAATTGATTAATTCCTCTCAAGTGTTCATATTTTATAATTTTAAAGGACTAATTGATTTATAAGAAGTGGGTCGAAAAAGTTTTCAAGTAAACAAGTTAACTGCGTTAATGTTTAGGTGTGTTTATGCAAAAAAAAGGATTCTTAGGATTCTTTAAGTACATATTTGGAGGATTTGTAATTTTATATTGGATGTTCATTACGGGCATACCTTCAATACTTGGTTATGTATATATTCCTAATGGTATAACCTTAGATCGGCCTTCTTTGGCTATTCTTACAATAATTATATTTACATTAATTTTCTTGTGTTCGTGGCTTATTTATCAGGGTTGGCAAGTTTATCATACTAGTTTTGCTCAAAATGATCTTCCAAAAATTGTAGACTTTCTGCGTTCAGATAATTATGGAGAAGAATTCGTATTTTTAGTTGAAAACGAATCTAATATTAATTCTGGTAAAATTGCAGAACTTAGAAGATATTCTCACGGAGTTGAAGTAAGTTTTGCTCTAATAGAATTTATGGAAAAGAATTCCAAAGGACAATTTCAAGCAAAACATATCTGGTTCTCTCCCGGACATCTTCGAGAATTAAAATTGAACTGTTTTTCTGTTTCTGAAATTACAGTTGATTTAAATGTTAATATAAATACATTAAATAAATACATGGAGGAGCTAAAATGAATAAACACGTTTTTATTAGCTATTCACATGAAGATAAATATTTTGCTAATAGAATTGCAGAAGACTTAATGAAAAACGGAATAGAGGTTTGGTTTGATAAGTGGGAAATTCAAGTTGGAGACTCATTGATTGAAAAGATATTTTCAGAAGGATTGTCTAATAGTGATTATTTTTTAATTTTACTTTCTAAAGATAGTATTAACTCCAAATGGGTTAAAGAAGAACTAAATAATGCAATTATTCGAAGAATGGAGGGAGTTACTAAATTAATTCCACTATTAACAGAATCTATAGAAATTCCACAACCTTTAAAAGCTCTTAAATGGTTAGACATGTATTCTAATTATGATAAAGGCCTTCGTTCTCTCATCAATACCATTTATAATATTTCAGAAAAACCTCCAGTTGGTAAAATTCCAGAACATATTGTTTCTTTAAGGAATAGTGTGGGAGGTTTATCCAGGCAAGCTTCTACAATTGGTAGTTTATTAATATTTAAACAAGAAGAGGAACCTGGATTCGAAAGAAGCTATTCTGCTAGTGAACTTCATTCATTAATTGAATTTATGAATAATGAAGAATTTAATGATGCTATTGATGAATTAGAAGAATATGGTTTAGTTAAGACTCTTAAAGTTTTCGGAATGCATCCATATGACTTTGGACAAGTGAACGGGACATATGCTCTTTATTTGCATTTTAAAAATGAATTGAAATATGATCCTGAAAATGATATTAAATCCGTTGCAGCTGTTGTTAGTGAGAAAAAAGAAATTGATGGAAATAAGCTTCATTCTATGTTAAATATACCTCCTGTAAGATTAAATTATGCAGTAGCTTATCTTGAAGATTATGGTTACGTTAAAGTACTCAAATTTTTAGGAACGCATCCTTACGATTTTGGTATAGTCACTGCAACTAGACATACACGCCAATTTGTAGATGAACACTGTAAATAATAAAACTTATTGTTTATTTATTTATACAATCAATATTCTCAATAAATTCAATCCATTCGATTTAATCTTTTTAAGACTATTAAATTGATGAATATGACCTCGTATATTTATTATATGTTCAATTTCTTCATTTTTTTCTCTAATAAATTGGATTGATAATTTGAAGAAAGTATACTAGTATCAATCTTTATTCACCAAATTAATTGAGTAACAGACATTGCACCATCTCAAAAAAAACAGAATCATAAGTTCTAGAATACATGAATATTAAAAAAAAATGAATCAAAAATTAGAATTAAATATTAACCATTTTCATATATTTAAACGCATAATGTGATTTCCTCTTTTCTATTAATTGTTTAATATATTCTTGTTTGAATCCCATATCTTCTAATAGATATAATTCAAAGACTATTTTCAATATTACTGTTGTATAAAAAAGTTGTCCATAGTCTATGTTGTTATTTTTATCTTTATGAACCAAAGAATTACGATTAGTGACTACTTTATAAATAAAACTCTCTATTCTTGTCATATTACGAAATACGTCGGAATAAGGCCTTAAAATATTCAATAATCTTGCTCTCAAACTTGGTTCATTACTATAATTTAATTGAGATTCCAACCATTTTTCATGTTCTATAGGTGCGACTCTGATAATTGATTCTACTCTTTTATTATGTAAATACTTGTCAATTTCAATATTATCTGTCCTCGAACGGTGGTATCCTTCCAGAGCCATTATGACATTTAAAAATTGATTTTCAAGAAATAAATTTTTATTATAAACTGTACTAAAATAAGAATTATAAACACTATTATATAAAGAAGAATTTACTAGCCAATTTAATAAATATCTTTTTATATCTTTTTTTACTTCATCAAATGGAAAAAGCATTTGATAAGAATTCACTTCTTCTAATAGTTTAGGAATTTGAGAGTGAGTAACATAAATATCTATAAATGGAGAACTCTCTACAATAGGACCTTCAAAATCATCATCCACTATTTGGATTATTTTATCTTTTCTAACTTTACCTTTTATCTTTAAAGGGTATGTAGGATGCATAAATGCAATTGTTAAAAAATTTTGGATAGAACGAATTATATTTTCATATTCTGCCCAAGGTTTGTTATTTTGAAATGATTCAATCCAAATATTGGCATATTGGGTTACAGTCATTTTTCTAAATGAAGAAAAAGGCATACTTTTATGAAAATCTATAAAAACCTTATAATCGCCCATTTTTGTTAGTGGAATACTTTTAGGCCTATTCTCCAATTCATCTATTTTTAAAGGCATATCTATCCATTCATCTAAATTAGAATATTGAATTGAAATACACTTCAGTTTAATATCAGATAAATTTTCAAAATGATGTCCTACAAATATGTACCACACTTTTAAAGTGAATATAAATACTTCTTCCTGTCCATGGCCCCCACCTTTATAACTATTTGAAATGTTGTGGCATTTGTATAATGTAATTTTTTTTCCTTCCGATGTTAGACCTAAAACTATTTCATGATATGGTTCGGTTGGATCTCTATCAAATGGTTCAAATTTATCTTCAGAAAAATCTGATAACTTTAAAATTGCCCCCTCGCCTGGAACATATTCAAGTTTGCCAAATACTTTTTCTTCATCAGGTTTATTTGGAAACCACCAATAACCATTAAATTCTATTTTATCATCCATAAAAAAAACACCAGATATTCCAAGATTCATCCCTTAATTTCTACTAAAATTAATCTAGCATCAATCATTTTAAATTTAATTGTTTTAATGTGTATCATTGCCAACTTTATTTATTTAAGTGTTGAATTCATATATAAGTGCAAATGATTTCTTTAACAAATATAAATTTAACCAGAGAAAAAAGTCCAAGAAGAGGAAAAGCAAAATATTTATTAGGTAATGGCATTTGGGGGCTTACAGCTGAAGAATCAGCAAAAGATTACTATGAAAGTTTAGGATATAAAGCTAGAAATACCGAAAATCAATTTTGGCAAAGTTTTATGATTTTTTTCTTATGGGATAATAAAATTGAAGGAAAAATTAGTGTAAATGAAAAAATAGATTATTTAAAATCAAAAAATTTAGAAAATTATTTAATTCAATCTCACAATGAGCATTTTATTAACACTTTCGATGGGAATTACAAATATTCTAGATATACTGATAGATGGGATCATTATCTTATAGAAGATTACTTAATACCCTTAAAATTTATAGAAAAAGAGAAATTATTGGAGTTTATCAAAAGATTGGCTTTTAAAAATACAGGTCTCCCGGATTTAATTGTTTATAATGAGGAAAATTTCTTTTTTTCTGAAGTTAAAAGTGAAAATGATCGAATATCTGATGATCAATTTGAATGGCATATGTTTCTCTCAGAAAAATTAAACTTAAACGTAGAAATTTTATTAATAAACAATTCTCAAAAGAAAATTGAGAACATTAAAAATCGTTATCAAAAATGTGGATTTCATATTTGATATAGAAAATCATTTTTGAAAGGGATCTCTAATTTCAAATATTACAATAATTATAATTTCTAATTCATTATACTATGGTGATATTATGAGATGTAAATACAAATATGAGTATTTTCCGTGTTATGAAGACACTTACAAAAATTATGATTATTGTATTCTGCATTTACAACCAAATATGGATTTTAATGAAGACGATATGTATAAAATTGAAAAACTAAAGCATATCAAAATTAATGAAAAAATTAAAAATGGGGATTTTAATTTCGATGGTATTTTTGTAAGAGACATATATTTTGAAAACATGGAAATTTCTAAGGACATGAGTTTTCGCGGAGCTTTATTTGAGGAATTTCACTTTAATTCTTCAATTGTAACAGGAAATATTGATTTTAGTGATGCAAAAATTACAAAATGGGTAGATTTTACAAAAAGCAAAATAGATGGTAATGCAATATTCACATCGGCAAAACTCCCGTATAAAGGACTATTTGAGAAATTTAAAGTAAAATATAATGTTGATTTCGAGAATTGCTCTTTAGAAGGTTATTTAGCATTAAATGAGTCCAATATTGGTGGACGATTAAATTTTGCTTCAACAAAAATGGAAAGTCTAAACTTAAATTCAAGTAGAATAGGATCCTTAATTCTTGATCATACACAATTAACTGGGAATTTATATGCGCAAAATGCAGCAATCTGGGGAATGGTTGTAAACAATTCATCAGCAAAGTTTATGAACTTTGATGAGTCAAAAATTACAAAAGATGTTGAATTGTATTCCAATAGTTTTAAAGAAGGTATTAGTTTCGATAAAACATCATTCATTGTGCCATTATCTCAAGAAAAAACATCCCGTTATGTTAAAAATATATGGGAAAAATTAGGAGATCGAAACAAAGCAGATTATTATTTTTATCGAGAGATGGAAGCCAAACGACTTCAGAAGGGCAAACTAAAAAGATTTTTGGAATATGTATTTGTTCAATGGGCTTTTGAATATGGGAGTAATCCATACAAAGTACTAGGATTATGGTTGATATTAATATTAGGTTTTAGTTTAATATATGGTATTTTAAATGCTGTTGAAGGGATTGCAAATCCTTTAGATTATATTTATTTCAGCGTATTCGCAGGGACAGGATTTGATTATGCATCATATCATTTAAAAGATGGTTTTCAATTTTTAGCAAGTATTGAAGTAATATTTGCAATTTTTATATGGGGTGCTTTTTTAGTTATATTTTCTAGAAAATATATGCGGTAAAGTTGATTATGTGTAACAAATCTAATTTTATGAAACCTACCTTTCCATATTTACTGTTATAACATCATCTTTACAAGTTATAGAGCTTAGAATAAAAAGTGAGTCCGCTTTTTTTATACCGTTTTCATCATTATAAATTAATTTCATACGTTTACCTTCTTTACTTTTTAGATGGGTGTATATCCTATCATTACTACTATTTCTGTTGAATTTAAAGTGAGGTTTTCCAATTGGATAATAATGACGAGTAACCTCAGTAATTTCCAACCCATCAATATTTAAATAAACTGATGACATTCTTGGCATATTTATCCCTCCATAGAATACTTGGAGAGTTTATTTATTAATAGTTTCTAAATAAAAATCATGTGATAATCAAAAATTGAATAATATCATCGTAATAGAATAGATGTCCTAATAATGATTATGAAATTTATTGCGGACTATATTATATATATTAAAATCTTTTTATCTAATCTAATTACCTTATTTCATCCCATAAACAACTCGTATTCCTTGCGTATGTTCATCTAACTTCTTATTAATTGTCTGCATTCTAAATCACCTCATAAGATTATACATTCCTAATTATTTCATTACATTTTTCAAATTTCTAATTACTCAACCTAATCCTCACCTATTTCTAATTATCTTTCAATGAATGTCATAAAATTTTCAAAAAAATGGATTTAAAAAAAATATTTACTAATATCAAGGCTAATTTTTTTATTCTTTTAATTGTTCTCTTAAAGTGTTTTTCAATGCTTCTTTTAACTTCTCTGCCCCATCTATAGAATTTTCGTATACGATGTACCTATGATGTCCTAGATCAAATGGAATGTCATCTACATTTTGTGTAATTAAAATCACTTCTTTATTCATTGCATGTGCTAATCCCAATTCATAAAAAACATTCGGATTTTTTTCAGTTAACTCTGCAACTAAAATTCGTGCTTTCTGGATATAATTCCAGATATCTTCTATTATTACTCCAATCGTAAAAATTTCATCTGCTCTTTTACAATTTAAAGCAAATTCATCATCTTCAACTATTTCCTTTATGGTATTATATATGGAATTAAATTTTTCATCAAAAGGCATTAAAACAAAACAAAGTTTTTCATCAATTTCTAATTCATCCTTTTTTAGTTCAAATTTTCCTTTATCATTATCAATTTCTAATTCTTTTAGGTCAATCGTTCCGTAATCATCATCATCAATTTCAATTAATATTTTGTTTATTTTTTGTTCCATAGGATTATATAAAGATCTTATATATTCTCTTCTTGATTGGTAGGTTGGTAAATTAATTTTCCAATAAGAATAAAAATCTTTCAAAGATTGATGAGAGTTGAGATGAAGTAATTTTAAACCTTGTTTCTCAAAGTTATGAATTTTTTTATTTATTGAAAAATGAATTTTCTTATATTTTTCATCACAATCTTGAATATTATGAGAACCATTAGTAGAGACATCTTCCATTATAGCTTCTATTTTAGTTATATCATTCTTTAATTTTAGTATTTGATTTTTAAACTCTGTTTTTATCATATAATACTCCCCCAAATACATTTGATTTATATCATATAAATCAAGATGGATTTCTAAGATTAATTATATCAAATTTTTATAATCAAAAAAAAAAAAAAAAATTAATAAATTATATTCAAAATTTCAAAAAAATTACTTTAGAAAAATTATAATTGATTGGATATTAAGATGAATCATTTCAACAATTAACAATATTTCTCAAGTTGATCATCAATTATTTGTGATTTATTATTAAATAATTTCCGGAATATAAATTTTAAGAAGATATTATTTTAATATTCTAAAAATTTAATTTTTATTCTCATTTGCTCTCTACCTCAACATCTAATAATTAATATTTATAACTTATATTTGGGGTAGAAAAAAAATGAAAAAACTGAACTCAATTTTACAAATTTTCAAAACATATATGACATGATGTACTATTTAATATCATAAAACTTAGTAGAATGTGCAGTATTACCAAGGATCAAATAAGTATTAAAACATATACGATAACTTCAAAATAATAAACACAAAGACTTTTATTACATAAAATTATAATAATAGTATTGGATTTAAATATTAAAAAAGACCTTTATAGAAGTTTGAATGGAAGTCTTAAAACGATTGAATACAAGCAATATATGATTGTTTACTCTATTTCTAAATTTAAACCATTAATTTATTTGGTTTAATACTAACTTAAATTTATTCTGTTATTCTAAAGAGAGGATAATAAAAATGTCAGAATTTAAACTAATATCACCCTACAAACCTTTAGGAGATCAACCTAAAGCAATTAAATCAATTTCAGAAGGATTTAACAAAGGTCTGAAACATCAGACCCTTCTAGGTGTGACAGGTTCAGGTAAAACATTCACAATGGCCAACGTTGTTAAAGAGGTTAAAAAACCCACCCTCGTGATTTCACACAACAAAACATTGGCAGCCCAACTTTACGAAGAATTCAAGGAATTCTTCCCAGACAATGCAGTGGAGTACTTCGTGAGTTACTACGATTATTATCAGCCAGAAGCTTACATTGCCCAATCTGATACTTATATAGATAAAGAAGCCCAAATAAATGATGAAATAGATATGATGCGTCACTCAACAACCCAATCTCTTTTAACAAGGGATGATGTGATTGTTGTGAGCAGTGTATCATGCATCTACGGTATTGGATCCCCTGAAGATTATGGAGGACTCATCCTTTCAGTCGAAGTTGGAGACAGCGATGGAAGGGAAAAAATAATCAGAACCCTCATTGACATGCAGTACGAAAGAAATGATATCGACTTTACAAGGGGAAAATTCAGGGTAAGAGGAGACGTTGTAGAAATCAGGCCTGCACAGGGAAATATTGGAATCAGAATTGAACTGTTTGGAGACGAAGTGGACAGAATATCCCTCATAGATCCCCTGCTTGGAAGCGTTAAGAGGGACATGGATCGTGTGGTTGTTTTCCCGGCCAAACACTTCGTAACCTCCAAGGACAAGATCGAATCCGCCATTACCAATATTGAAAAAGAACTTGAAGAAAGATTAACTGTACTACATTCCCAGAATAAGCTAGTTGAAGCC
Organism: Methanobacterium lacus; assembly: GCF_000191585.1. Taxonomy (NCBI): domain Archaea; kingdom Methanobacteriati; phylum Methanobacteriota; class Methanobacteria; order Methanobacteriales; family Methanobacteriaceae; genus Methanobacterium; species Methanobacterium lacus. Next base: position 1,106,851 of record NC_015216.1, on the reverse strand, counting down.
CAGAGACTTGAACAGAGAACAAGATTCGACATGGAAATGCTTCAAGAAGTAGGTTACTGTACAGGGATTGAAAACTACTCCATGCACCTATCAGGAAGAAAGTGGGGTGAAACACCCATAACACTCATGCAGTACTTTCCAGATGATTTCTTGACCATAATAGATGAATCACATGTGACAGTGCCACAAATTGGTGGAATGTATGCTGGAGATAGGGCGCGTAAAGATTCTCTGGTTGATCATGGTTTCAGATTACCCTCAGCAAGGGAGAATAGGCCATTAAATTTCTCTGAATTTGAGATGATCCAAAATCAGGTGCTCTATGTATCTGCAACACCAGCCAAGTATGAACTGGGAATCAGTCAGAACATGGTTGAACAGATCATAAGACCTACTGGATTGGTTGATCCAGAAATAATAGTTAAACCAGTTGTTGGCCAGGTTGATCATCTTTTAGGTGCAATTAAAGCCAAAGTTGAAAAGGATCAAAGGGTGCTTGTCACAACCCTCACCAAAAAAATGGCAGAAGACCTAACAGACTACTATGCTAAGGTTGGAATCAAGGTAAGGTACCTTCACTCCGACATCACCACCCTCGAGAGAATAGATATCATAGACGAACTAAGAAGGGGTAGTTTTGATTGTCTTGTGGGTGTTAACCTTCTGAGGGAAGGTTTGGACCTTCCAGAAGTAGCGCTTGTTGGTATACTCGATGCAGATAAGGAAGGATTTTTAAGGTCAAAAACCTCACTCATACAAACAATTGGAAGGGCTGCGAGAAATGTGGAGGGCCAAGTAATTATCTACGCCGATAAGATAACCGACTCAATAAGTTCTGCAGTTGAAATAACCAATGAAAGGCGAAAGTTACAGATGGCCTACAACAAGGAAAATGGTATCAACCCTAAATCAACTGTGAGATCTGTTAAAGAAAAGACTAAAAAAGATACTAAGATAAGGGATAATGTTAAAGACATTCCTAAGGACGAATTATTACTATTAATTAAGGATCTCGAGGCAGATATGAAGAAAGCCTCACAAAAGCTTGACTTTGAAACAGCAGCTAAGATCCGTGATAAAATACAATTTTTAGAAGGAGCATCACCTGATGAATACTAAAAAGGATTACATAACCATAAAAGGGGCCAGGGAACACAACTTGCAAAATGTTGACCTCACCCTTCCAAGGGACAAATTTCTCGTGATTACAGGGCTGAGTGGTTCTGGAAAATCTTCCCTTGCATTTGACACCATATATGCTGAGGGACAAAGAAGATACGTGGAATCATTATCTGCCTATGCCCGTCAATTTTTGGGTCAGATGAAGAAGCCAGAAGTTGATTACATAGAGGGACTGTCCCCAGCAATATCAATTGATCAAAAAACAACCAGGGTAAACCCAAGATCCACTGTGGGTACTGTTACAGAGATATATGATTACTTCAGACTACTATTTGCAAGAATCGGAACACCACATTGTTATAAATGTGGCAAGGAAATTTCACAACAGACATCTGGACAGATAGTTGATTCCATACTCACAGAGCCTGAAGAGACCAAAATTCAGATACTCGCACCTATAATTAAGGATAGGAAAGGAGAACATGTCAAAGTCTTCGATGATCTAAAGAAGAAGGGATTCATACGGGTCCGTGTAGATGGTGAAATTTCTGGTATCGACCAAGAATTTGATCTAGATAAAAAAAGGAAACACAGTATCGAAGTGGTTGTTGATAGGCTTGTTATCAGAAGAGATGAAGATTTCAAACGAAGATTAGCAGATTCTGTTGAAACTGCCCTTGAACTTGGTGAAGGTCTTGTAATAGTCTCATATGCTGATGGTAAAACTGACGACAGGGTTTTCAGTGAACATTTCGCATGTACTGACTGTGGTATAAACTTTGAAGAAATAAGCCCCAGGATGTTCTCATTCAATAATCCACATGGTGCATGTCCTGAATGTAACGGACTTGGAAGTAAGCTTGAGATAGACACTGATTTTGTTGTACCAGACAAAAACCTTTCATTGAATGAGGGGGCCATATTACCGTGGAGTAAATCAGGTAACAAAGACAATTACTACTCACAGATGTTAAAGGCCGTGTCTGATCACTATGGTTTTAGTATGGACACCCCATTTGAAGACCTGCCAAAGAAGTATCAGGACTACATTCTCTACGGAACACCTGACAAAGTTGAATTTAATTTTAACAGAAAAAACAGACATTACAAGGTTAACAGACGCTTTGAAGGTGTAGTTAAACGTATGGAACGATTGTTCATGGAAACCCAATCCAACTACATGAGAAGTTACGTTGGTAAATTCATGAGTGATCGTAAATGTCCTGTTTGTGGAGGAACCAGACTCAGGCCTGAAAGCAGATCAGTGACAGTGGGTGGAATATCCATATCTGAAGTTGTGGAAATGCCTATTAAAGCTTCAAAAAAGTTTTTTGACGAACTAGAACTCAAAGAAATGGAACTCTACATAGCCAAGGAGATCTTGAAGGAAATTAAGGAACGTCTAAAATTCCTGGTTGATGTGGGTCTTGATTACATAACCCTTGACAGATCTTCCGGTACACTGAGTGGAGGAGAGGCACAGAGAATAAGGCTTGCCACCCAGATAGGTTCAGGATTGGTTGGTGTTCTCTACATTTTAGACGAACCAAGTATAGGCCTTCATCAGAGGGACAACGCACGTTTAATAGAAACCTTAAAAAGACTCAGAGATATTGGTAACACCCTCATCGTTGTTGAACACGATGAAGACACCATAATGTCTGCGGACCACGTGGTAGATATTGGCCCAGGTGCAGGGGAACATGGTGGTAAGGTTATTGCAGAAGGAACTCCCAAGGAAATAATGGAAAATCCTAATTCAATCACAGGACATTACCTGTCTCGAAGAGAGCTCATTGAAGTGCCTGAAAATAGAAATCTTCCAAATGGAAATTATTTATCTGTGAAGGGTGCTAGACAGAACAACCTCAAAGGAATAGATGTTAACTTTCCTTTGGGAGTATTCACTTGCATAACAGGTGTTTCAGGTTCTGGTAAAAGTACACTCATAAACGATGTTCTCTACAAGGGAGTTAATGGTAAGCTTAACCGTAAGAACATGCTTGCAGGTAAACATGATGAAATAACGGGCATTGAAAACCTGGACAAAGTGATCATAATTGATCAGTCACCCATAGGCAGAACACCTAGATCCAACTCTGCAACCTACACCGGAGTTTTCACCCATATAAGGGAACTCTTTGCAACTACTGTTGCAGCTAAAAGCAGAGGTTACAAACCTGGAAGATTCAGTTTCAATGTTAAAGGTGGACGTTGCGAAGCTTGTAGCGGTGATGGAATAATCAAAATTGAAATGCACTTCCTTGCAGATGTCTACGTGCCTTGTGAAGTTTGTAAAGGTAAACGGTACAACAGGGAAACCTTGGATGTGAGGTATAAGGGTAAAAACATTGCAGAAGTTCTTGATATGACTGTGGAAGAATCACTGGAATTTTTCAAGAACATCCCAAAGATCCATAAGAAACTCAAGACTTTGGATGATGTGGGACTGGGATACATCAAGCTCGGACAGCCTGCAACCACCCTCTCCGGAGGAGAAGCTCAAAGAGTTAAATTAGCCAAGGAATTAAGCAGGCAAAGTACCGGAAAAACTCTTTACATCCTAGACGAACCAACCACAGGACTTCACTTTGCAGATATTAAAAAGTTACTAGATGTTCTTGGACGTTTAAGAGATTCAGGCAACACCATACTCGTGATTGAACACAACTTGGACGTTATTAAGACTGCAGATTACATCATAGATCTAGGTCCTGAAGGTGGAGACGATGGTGGTAGAGTAGTTGCAGAGGGCACACCTGAAGAAATTGCCATGGGCACAAGCTACACTGGAAAGTATCTTAAAACTGTTTTAGAAGAAAGTGTACCCAACATAGCCGGTGAAATTGTCCAAGACAATGATATGGCAGAAACAGCCTCTAAGAACAGTTAAATGGAAGTTAAGACTTCCATCAACTCATTTTTTTTACATCCTAATTGAATCTTAATTTATTATAATATTTTTTTGAATTACCCAATTTAGTTTACTCTTGAAATAAATTGAAGGAATTAACTGGGGTTAATGTTAATTAGGAGTGATAGGTACAGCTAACACAGTTACATATCTAAATATCATAATCAAATATTTATGATGTTAATGGGTAGAATATTAACATTAATACTGTAAAATAGTGATTATTTATTATTTAACGCATCCAATGGAATGTATTTTTAATTACTGTATGTGTTCCTATCTTAGTAATCTTATTCTTGCGTTTCTTTTGTTATTTATTCCAGAATTCTTTGAATATGGGATCATATTTTATATTTGTTAGGTTCATACTTATTTTAACTTGTTTAATAAAATTGAACGTGACTATGCAGGTGATTAACGGAAGGAATTATATACCAAGGAGTTCTATAAAATTTATTATTATGATTAAACGCTGTTTTTCGGGGGGAAGTTCAGCTATTAACCACTATGACAGTTTGATGGTTGATCCGATTTTCATTCCGATTTTTGCACAGTTTTGTTTCAAAAAAATAATTAAATGGAGAAGTTAAAAATGATTAGCGGGTTTTTAATCGCAATTCCATCTTTGGATCCTATTTATAACATTTTAGGTAGGGGAGATTATTTCATACTTCTTCTTCTGTTACTTGTAATACTGATGGTGGCACTGTTAACTGAACGTGTTGAAAAGGTTAGAACCCTTAACAAATTGAATCAAGAACTTAAAACGGAAGCAATGAAGCTTGAAGATGCAAACAACGAACTTGAAGCCTTCGCATATTCTGTTTCACACGATCTAAGAGTACCATTAAGAGCTATTGACGGTTTTTCTCGAATAGTAATTGAAGATTATGAAAAAGAACTTGATGAAGAAGGTGTGAGACTTTTAAATGTCATACGTGATAACACTAAGAAAATGGGTCAGTTAATAGACGACATTTTATTACTATCACGTGCAGGACGTCAGGAAATGAACAACAGCAAGTTGGATATGACATCACTTGCTAAAAATGTTTACAATGAATTTCAACAGGATGTAAGCTCCAGAAACATTGACTTTGTTGTTGAGGATATGCCTCCAGTTGATGCTGACAGGGCACTTATGACACAGGTTTTAACCAATTTAATTGGAAATGCCATTAAATTCACCAAAAAAACAGAAAATCCTAGAATAGAGTTAGGTTACACCGAAGATGAAGCCAATTACATTTACCATGTTAAGGATAATGGTGCAGGTTTTAATATGAAGTACTACGATAAACTCTTCGGCCTTTTCCAAAGACTTCACAGCCAAGAAGAATTTGAAGGTACTGGTGTGGGATTATCAATCGTTCAAAGAATCATAAGCAGACATAATGGACGTGTTTGGGGTGAAGGTGAAGTTGGAAAGGGCGCAACAATTTATTTTTCACTACCTAAAACTAAATAATGAATGAATTAATAATTAATTCCCAACAGAATGGAGGAGAAGATATTTATGAGTTTGGATGAAACTGAAATTCTACTGGTTGAAGACAATCCCACAGATGCTGAACTCACAATGAGGGCTTTAAAAAAGAAAAATCTGATTAACAAATTGGTATGGGTTAAAGATGGAGCCGAAGCTTTGGATTTCATATTTGCGAAGGGAGAGTTTTCAGATAGAAATCCCGAAGATCTGCCCAAACTCATACTTCTTGATCTTAGAATGCCCAAGGTAGATGGTTTAGAGGTTCTTCACAAAATTAAGGAAAATGAAAACACAAAAAACATTCCTGTGGTTGTTTTAACATCTTCCAAGGAAGATCGGGATATTGTGGAAAGTTACAAATTGGGAGTTAACAGCTACGTAAGCAAACCAGTTGAATTTGATGAATTCATCGAAGCTGTTTCTACCATGGGATTTTACTGGATACTCATAAACAAACCACCTTCAGAGGTACCTCATGGAACCGATTAGGATATTGTTGGTTGAAGATGTTGAGTTAGATGCAGAATTAACAGAACGCGAACTCAAACGAACCAACCTTAATTATGTATCAAAAAGGGTAGAGGAAGAATCTGATTTTATAGATCTTTTAAAATCATTTAAACCGGACATAATTCTTGCTGATCATTCTCTGCCAAATTTTGATGGTGTAACAGCCCTTAAAATTACAAAGGAAAAATGTCCAGAAACTCCATTCATATTTGTTAGTGGTAAAATTGGTGAAGACTTCGCTGTTGAAATGTTGAAAGAAGGTGCCACAGACTACGTTCTTAAAAGTAACCTGCCCAAACTTGGCCATGCTGTTCAGCGAGCTCTTAAAGAATTTAATGAACAAGTTGAACTTAAATTTGCTCAGGAAGCACTTCTAGAAAGTGAGAACAAGTACCGCACATTATTTGAAAAAAATAAACATCCAATAATAGTTTTTGATGATAAGGGAAACTTCACAGATTCAAATGAAGCTGCACTCATGTTCATGGAGACCAACAAGGAGCATCTTCTCACCAAAAATTTATCTGACGTTATATTATATTCTGATGATGTGGAAACTATTGGAAGTGAAGAATTTTGGAATAAAAAGGATAATTTAGAAGTTACCTTTGAAATTAAAGGAAAGCTTAAAATTTTAGAACTCACACTCACTCCAGTGTACCTCAACACTGAGACCATAGTGTTTGGTGTGGGTACAGATATAACTAAACGTAAAATTGATGAGGAAAAGATTTTAAATTCCTTGAAGGAAAAGGAGTTGCTCTTAAGAGAAATTCATCACAGGGTTAAAAATAATCTGCAGATAATATCCACTTTACTCACACTTCAATCTTCACAAAACAACAACGTCAATGTTGATGACCTTTACAGAGAAAGCCAAAACCGTATACAATCCATATCCTTGATCCATGAGAATTTGTATCATTCAAAGGATCTCGCAAACATAAACTTTGAAATCTATGCAAAGGGTTTGATAATGGATTTGTTCGATTCTTACGGTATGGATTCCCAAAAAGTAAGGTTAAACCTTGACATTGATAATATAACCATGGGAATTGAAACTGCAATTCCATGTGGACTTATAATAAATGAACTCGTATCAAACTCCCTTAAACATGGTTTTTCAGACTTCAAAACCGGTGAAGTAAATGTAAAACTCCACAGAATTCAAGATGGAAAATTTTCACTTGTTATTAGCGATACAGGAAGACCATTTCCAGAAAATATAAATCTAGTTAACAACGAAACTTTAGGATTAGAACTTATTAAAAATCTAGTAAATCAGCTTGATGCTCAACTTAAATTTGACAGAGACAAGAAGGAATTCAACATAATTTTTAAGGAACTCGAATACAAGGAGAGAATTTAATGTCTAACGAAAGAATAATGATCGTGGAAGATGAAAGCATCGTTGCCATGGGAATAAAACATAAATTAGAGGATCTTGGCTACGATGTTGTGGGTATAGTTGCCACAGGCGAAGGTGCTGTTACAACAGCTCTTAAAACTGTGCCAGATCTTATACTGATGGACATAGTTCTTAAAGGAGATCTAGATGGTATTGAAGCAGCTCAACAGATTCACAAACATCAAGATACTCCAATAATTTACATTACTGCTTACTCCGATGAAGAAGTTTTAGAACGGGCCAGAATAACTGAACCGTACGGTTACATATTAAAACCATTTAAAAAGAGTGAGATAAATGCCAACATTCAAATGGCCATCTACAAACATAAAAAGGACAGGAAAAGGAGTGAAGAAACCAAAAAAAGAGTTCTTGCAGACTTTTACGATTTCATACTAACTGCAATGCCCACTTGCAGCACAGATTCAGACATGGAAATGAGACAATTGCTTTTAAGAGTTTTTGCAGAACGTTTGGATGATGATCTCTATCCTAAATTTGTTGAAGAACTGAATCCAGATGAGATTGAAGATGCAGATGAACTGTTTGAAACTTACGTTGCTTGGCTTGCAAACTTATTTGGAGACTTTGGAATCAAAACCATCGTAACAGAAGAGGGTGACAGGATCTACCTAGAATTTTTGAACTGCCCATGGCCAGAAGATGCCAAGAAAAAACCAATCTTTTGCCTGAACTGCCAGGCCATGATAAACAGAAGTTTCAACTGGACAGGATTAAGGGGAAGTATCGAGAGGAGATCCTCCATAACTGATGGGTCAGAATCCTGCGTATTCAAATTCAACAAAATTGAATGATTCCTAAATGGAAATTAGAAAATACTGGAAATTATATTGGTTCCAGTGTTACAATTTTCAGAATTAAAATCCAGTTCTCTTTCATATTTAAATTTTGATTTAGTCTAATTTTTTGGTGTACTGATCTGATTTAATCTTTTTTAGATTGTTTTTGCCAATCAGTAGTGTTATAATAGTTCCTAAACCTGTAATTATTGCAAATGCTGTGAATGCTGTTTTTAAGCTTAAAAGGTAGAGTGAAAAGTTTGAATTGTTTATCTGGACATTACCAATGTAGATTGAAAATATAAATAGCATGATGCTTAAGCTCAGTGTTTGTCCAACGTAGATCATGGTTGAGAGTGTTGCGCCTGCCATACCATAGTCTCTGCCTTCAATACTTCCCATGAACTTGTTGGTTGTGGGAGAGTTGAAGAGCCCCAAACCAATACCCACAAGGATCAAGCCAATTATGGGGATGTAAAGTTCTGTTTGAGGTTGTAAAGTTGAAAATATTATGAGGCCTAATGTAACAAGAATCATTCCAGCAATTGAAAATGTTCTGTTTTCCACTCTATCAGCCAGTCTTCCCACTGGCACAGATAACAATGCAACCATGAGGGGTTGAACTGAAAGTATCATGGCAGTTGTGAGTGGACTTAAAGATAGTATATCCTGAAAGTACAGACTTAAAATTGCCCACATAGACGTGGTTGCAATATTCATAAGGAGAAGTGCAAGTGCTGAAAAGGATGATACTCTCTTTTTAAAGATATTGAGCCTTAAAATTGGATTTTTAGATCCCCTCTCCTTGAGTATGAAAATTGCAAGGCCAAATATTCCTGCTAAAAGAATCAACTTTCCTAAATTGGTTTGGAAGCTGGAAATTCCATACAATATTGCAAGAAGTGCAATTATATATATTACCGAACCACTTTTCTCAAATTTCTCGCCATCATAGCCCTTCCAATCTCCATGTAGTTTGAATTTAATTAGTATCAAGCTTATAATTCCTACAGGTACGTTAAAGAGGAATATACTTCTCCATCCAATGTTATTAGCTAAAAAACCTCCGAGTAGTGGTCCTAAAAATAGTCCAATATATACTGCTGTG